>NZ_FYEW01000003.1:300000-461813 GCF_900187375.1 Hymenobacter gelipurpurascens
CCGTAGCCCGCGAAAACCGGCTGAAGGGCTGTTTCCGTCTGGAAAGGCGAGTTGCCGGTGCCGTAGAAATCCTTCATCCAGGTGTAGGTCTGGCCGCCTACTTTCAGCGTGGCGCCATCGGCCCAGGTGCTGCGCTCCATCGTGAAGTGCTGCAGATACGGGTTGTCGGAGCCTTGCACCGGGCCCGTCAGGCCGAGGTCCTTGAACTGCTTGCTGATGTACTCCGCCGCCATTTTCTGGCCTTTCTCACCGGTCTCGCGGCCTTCGTACGCATCCGAAGCCAAGATGGTCAGGTGCTGACGCAGGTCGGCCTGCGTGATGGTTTCGCCGTACGTACGCGCCCAGTCGGCATCAACGGGAGCCTGCTTGGTGGGCTGGGTTTCGGCCGTGGGCGCGGTGGCTTCGGTTTTGTTCTTGCGCTTTACTTTGGTCTTGACCTTTTCAGGGGCCTGTTGGGCTACCGCCGAAGTAGCACAGCTAGCCGCTAGTAGCAGGGCTAGGAGGGAAGGTTTGTACATAGAGACAGAAAGGAGGGTTGGGAAGTAGGTGAAAGTCCGCGTTACGGGCCTAGGGTTGCACAATGAGCACCGAGGCATAAGCCGCAACCCCTTCGCGGCGGCCTACAAAGCCCAGCTTCTCGGTGGTAGTGGCCTTGATGCTGATGTCGTTTTCTTCGATGCCCATCACCTCGGCCAGCACGCGCTGCATCTCGGCAATGTGCGGATTCACCTTGGGCGCTTCCAGGCAAATGGTCGAATCGATGTTGGAAACCGTGTAGCCACGCTCCCCGAGCAGACGCATCACCTCAGCCAAGAGCCGCTTGCTGTCGATGCCCTTGTATTGGGGGTCGGTGTCGGGGAAATGGAAACCGATGTCGCGCAGGTTGGCGGCGCCAAGCAGCGCGTCGCAGATGACATGGATGAGCACATCGGCATCGGAGTGGCCTAGCGCGCCGTGGGTGTGCGGCACCTGAATGCCGCCAAGCCAAAACGGCAAGCCTTCCTGCAGTTGGTGAACGTCGTAGCCGAAGCCGGTACGGATTTTCATAAAGGCGAAAGTATGAAGGGTATGAGGTGGCAAGTTACAGGAACGCGCCGGTCTGGCAGCGCTAGGCCACCCTGCTGAAAATTACACCAGAAAAAGTGCGCTAGAGCTAAAGTAAAAGGCGACATCAATCGTCAAGAAGAACGGGGAACTATCCGTAGCTGAAAATTGATAGTAAAAAACCTATGGAAACTTAGGAATCGTTTAAAGTTTCCATAGTACCTTTGCCCCGAAGACATGGAAGTGAAAGACAGAATTCTGCAAGCTGGCCGCGAGCTTTTCACGCGCAACGGCATCAAAAGTGTTTCGATGGACGACATCGCCACGCACTTGGGCATCTCCAAAAAAACCCTATATAAATGGTTTGAGAACAAAGACCAGATTGTGTCAGCGGTTATGTCCAGCCACCTGAACGGGGTGCAGGGCGAGTGCGAAATGATCATCGGCAAGACCCGCAACGCGGTTGACGAAATGGTGCAGATGATGGACTGGGCCAAACGCCAGTTCGCCGACATGAACCCAAGCGCCATTCACGATCTGCGCAAGTACTACCCTGCGGCCTGGAACCTGTTTCATGCCCATAAGAGCAAGTACATCCTGAGCCAAATTCAGGATAACCTGCGCCGGGGCGTGGCCGAAGGCCTCTACCGCGCCGACCTGGACATTGAAGTGCTTTCGCGCCTGCGCCTAGCCCAAATTGATATTCTGTTCGACCCCACCGTGTTTCCGCATGCCGAGTTCGATCAGCCGCGCGTGCAAATGGCATGTAACGAGCATTTCCTGCTGGGGATGGTCACGCTGAAAGGCCACAAGCTGATAAATGAGTACCGTCATGTGACGGAAGAAGAATAGGCTTCAACACCCGCTTTTGACTATATGAAGAAGAACCTCCGCGTTTTGTTGCTGGCTGCCGGGCCGGGCCTGCTGGCCCCCGCTGGCGCCGCCCTGGCGCAGACTGCCCCCGCAACCCAGCCCGCGCTGGGCGCGCAGCAAGCCATCGGCACATTGCCGCTGACGTTGCAGCAGGCCATCGACTACGCCATTCAGAACAAATCGACGCTGCTGGCTACGCGCTTAGGCGAGCAAACGGCCCGCGCTAAAGTGGGTGAAATTCGGGCAGCCGGCTTGCCTCAGGTGAACGTAGCCGCCAACGTGGCCGACAACTTTAAGCTGCAAAAGAGCTTGGTAGACTTTGGCGCACTAAGCGGTGCCTCGGCTACCACCCTTACCAGCGCCGATATTGCGGCTGCACAGGGTGGCCAAACGGTAAACCTGAAGAACATAACGCTGCCCTCTGAGCCCATGCCACCTCAGGCATTTGCCTTTGGTTTGCAGTGGGCCGGCAACAGTAGTGCCTCGGTATCGCAGCTGTTGTTTGATGGCGCCTACCTGATTGGCCTGAAAGCCGCGAAAGTGTACGAGCAGCTTGCTCAGAAGCAGACGCAGCAGGCCGAAATTGATGTGGTAGAGCAGGTAAGCAAAGCCTACTATAGCACTTTGGTGGCCCGGGAGCGTCTGCAGCTGCTTTCGCGCAACGTGCAGCGCCTCGATACCTTACTTTACCAAACCAACGAAACCTTTAAAGCAGGATTTGCTGAGAAGTTGGATGTGCAGCGCCTACAAGTGCAGCGTAACAACCTAGTGGTAGAGCAGCAGAAAGCCAGCCGTCTTACAGAGCTGAGCGTGGCGCTGCTGAAGTTCCAGATGGGCCTGCCCCAACAGCAAGGTGTGCAGCTTACCGATTCGTTGAGTGCTGCTGTGGTAGATGCCGGTGCTCTGCGCCAGCGTTTGGGCGGAGCCAACTTCGCCACAGGTGGTGGGGTTTCTGGCCTAGGCCAGGTGCCCACGGCTCCTAGCAATGCCGACGCGCAGAACCGTCAGGATCAGCAGACGGCTCTTAGCGGAGCCCGCACGGGTCAGTTGGCCGCAGCCTTCAACTATAACAACCGCATCGAGTTCAGTACCCTGGAAACCCAGCAGGCGTTGGCTGGCCTAGACCTGGCCAACCGTCGGGCAGGCGCTTACCCTCGCTTGTTGGCTACGGCTGCGTACGGCTTCTCGGGTTCTGGCAAGACGGCTGGCGACCTGTTCGCGTTCCGCGGCCCTGACTCCCGGGCGGGCAATGGTTTCCCCAACCAAAACTGGTTTGGTTTCGGCAACGTGGGTCTGAGCCTGCAAATACCGGTGTTTGATGGTTTTCGCCGCAAATACCAGGTGCAGCAGGCCCGCATTCAGCAGCAAACCATTGAGCGCGGCTTCGAAACCCTGCGCCAAAGCATTGACTTGCAGGATGCGCAAAGCCGCACCACGCTCATCAACGCCCTGGATGTACTCGATAACCAGAAAGCCAACTTGGAGCTGGCCAGCGAAGTTGCTCGCGTGTCGCGCATCAAGTTCAAGGAAGGCGTCGGCTCCAACATTGAAGTGGTAACCGCTGAAACCTCCCTGCGTGAGTCGCAAACCAACTACTACGCCGCCCTCTACGATGTGCTGGTAGCTAAAGTAGACCGCGACAAGGCGACCGGTGAACTGTACAATCAAGCCAAAAAATAAGCAGCAACGAGCCCTCCTCACCATGGCCTACTGGCCTACAACCTCAGACTCTTGCTCCATACTAGCTTCTTCCAAATGAAATACTCTACTTCTGCCGTTGTGTTAGCCCTAGGCCTGTTGGCCTCCTGCGGCCAGAAAGACGCCAAGACTGAATTGGCAACCCTGAAGAAAGAGCAGGCCGCCAACCAGGCTAAAATAGCCGAATTGGAAGCCAAAGCCGGCGAATCAGGCGAAAAGCCCGCTATTCAGGCCGCTCCGGTATCGGTTATTAAAGTCGCTCCCGAAGCTTTCAATAGCTACTTGGAGCTGCAAGGCCGCATCGACTTCGATCAGAACGCCACAGTAGCTTCTCGTGCTGCTGGTACACTGACGAGCCTGCGCGTGCAACGCGGCGACCAAGTGCGCAAAGGCCAAGTGCTGGCTACTGTAGATGCCGCCGTGCTGGATGCCAGCATTTCGGAGTTGCGCACTCGCATGGATTTGGCCCGCGTGGTCTATGAAAAGCAAAGCCGCCTCTGGAAGCAGGAAATCGGCACCGAGATTCAATACCTGCAGGCTAAGAACAACTACCAAGCTCTGCAAAGCAACCTCTCTACCCTCAACCGCCAGCGCGCACTCTATAGCGTAGTGGCTCCTTTCGCAGGTACGGTGGATGATGTACTGCCTAAGCTCGGCGAAACGGTAGCGCCTGGTGCGCCAGTCGTGAAACTGCTGAGCAGCGGCAGCACCGGCAAGATTGTGGTAGATGTATCGGAGGCCTACGCATCGCGCATCAAAGTCGGCGACAAAGCGCTGGTAACTATTCCCGATCTAGGCGCTGAGGATTTGCCCGCTACCGTGCGTGTAGTAACCAGCACCATCAACCCTACCAGCCGCACCTTCACCACGGAGCTGCGCCTGAACAGCAATAAAGCCGGTCAGCTGCGCCCCAATATGGTGGCCAACGTGCGCATCCAGAACTACAACCGTCAGGACGCCACCGTGCTGCCGGTAGATTTGGTGCAGAAAGATGAACAGAACAGCTTCGTGCTGGTAGTCAATGACAAAGGCGGTCAGAAAGTGGCGGCCAAGCGCATTATCCAGATCGGAAACACCTACAACGGCAAGGTTGAGGTCAAGAGTGGCCTACAGCCCGGCGACCAGGTGATTTCCGCAGGTTATCAGAATTTGAACGAGGGACAGGCCGTTAGCCTGTAGTTGTCGGGCAGCTAGGCCTATCCAGCGGTAGCCAGATAGGCCTAGAAGCGAAGCCAACACCAGAACGTCAAAACCAGAACTCATGCAGGATCCAGAAAAAGAGTTCAAGCCGACCTCCTGGTCGATTGATAATAAAACCAGTATCTACATTATCACCTTGCTGCTATGCGTGGCGGGTATCTTCTCCTACATTAAGCTAGGGAAAGAGAAGTTTCCGGACATCGTGATTCCGCGTATCATCGTGGCCACGATTTACCCCGGCACTTCCCCCACCGATATCGAGAACTTGGTAACGCGCCAGCTCGAGAAGGAAATCAAGTCGGTGAACGGGGTGAAGAAAATCTCTTCGACCTCTAACCAGGACTATTGCATCGTGGACGTGGAGTTCAACTCCGGCGTTGACGTGCAGTATGCCAAGCAGCTCATCAAGGATGCCGTGGACAAGGCCAGCAACGAGCTGCCCAACGACTTGCCCACGCCGCCTACCGTGCAGGAAGTGAACCTCTCGGAGCTGCCCATCATGAACATTAACCTGGCCGGCAATCTGCCCGTGAGCCAGCTGAAGAAGTTTGCCGATGACTTCCAGGACAAGATTGAGGCCCTGCCCGAAATCACCCGCGTCGACATCATCGGTGCCCTGGATCAGCAAGTAAACGTGGATGTGGACCTGAACCGCCTGCGGGCTTCCCGCCTGAGCTTCGGCGACATCAGTGCCGCTATTGCCCGCGAGAACATTACTATCTCGGGTGGTTCCGTGAACGTAGGTGAGCAGAAGCGTGCAGTACGCGTGGCGGGCCAGTATGTGCGCGCCGCTGATATTGCCAACATTCAGGTGAAGAACCTGAACGGCTCGGCCGTACGTCTCGGCGACATTGCCACCGTGACGGATGCTTTCAAGGACCGCGAATCGTATGCCCGCCTTGATGGTAAAACGGCTGTAACCCTAAACGTCATTAAGCGCCAGGGCGAAAACCTGATTGATGCCTCGGATAAGATCAAGCTCATCATCGAAGACTCGAAGAAGAGCCTGCCCAAGGAGCTGACTATCACTGTAACCGGCGACACCTCAAACGATACCCGCGTTACCCTCCACGACCTGATCAACACCATCATCATCGGCTTCATTCTGGTGACGCTGATTCTGATGTTCTTCATGGGTACTACCAACGCACTGTTCGTAGGCCTGTCGGTTCCCATTTCCATGTTCCTGGCGTTCGTGATGCTGCCGGTGTTCGGCTTCGCCCTAAACATGATCGTGCTGTTCGCCTTCCTACTGGCCTTGGGTATTGTGGTCGATGACGCCATTGTGGTAATCGAAAACACCCACCGTCTGCTACATGAACACCCCAACCTGACGACGGCCCAAGCCGCCAAATATGCGGCCGGCGAGGTGTTCATTCCGGTGCTTGCTGGTACGCTGACCACGGTAGCACCGTTCGTGCCGCTCATGTTCTGGCCAGGCATTGTGGGCTCGTTCATGTTCTACTTGCCCGTAACGCTGATTCTGACCCTGATGTCGTCGCTGATTGTGGCCTTTATCATGAACCCGGTGTTTGCCGTGAGCTTCATGGAGCGCGAAGACCACCACGCCGAAGATAACAAGCCCAAGCTGACCCGCAACTTCTTGATTGCCATGGGTGTGCTGACCCTGATTGCCGTGATTGGCTACCTGGCCGGCTCTACCTTCGTGGGCAACCTGACGCTGACCGTTATTGCGCTGTGCTTCCTGGATAAGTTCGTGTTCATTCACATGATTGCGGGCTTCCAGACCAAAGTGTTACCCCGCTTCCAGAATGGCTACGCCAGCCTAGTAGGCTGGGCCATCAAGCACCCAGCGCTCATCATGGTGAGCATGGTAGTACTGTTCTTTGTGTCGATTTTCGCAGTAGGAGCCCGCAGCCCAAAGGTGGACTTCTTCCCCAGCGGTGATCCGAAGTTTGTGTACACCTACCTCAAGATGCCCGTGGGCACCCGAGTAGAGGTAACTGACTCGGTGGCCCGCGTGCTCGAGAAGCGCATTGCAGGTGTAGTGGGCGCCAATAACCCCGACGTAGAATCCATCATCACTAACGTGGCCATTGGTGCCAGCGACCCTGGCGAAGCCTCTGCTTCCGGTACGTCGCAGTCGAACCTGGCGAAGATTGCCGTGGCGTTCAAAGAAATGAGCGAGAGGACCGGACCGGCAACCATCACGTACATGGACAAAATCCGGGAAGTGGTGAAAGGCATTCCGGGCGCGGAAATCTCCGTGGATAAGGAATCAAGCGGCCCGCCAACGGGTAAGCCGATTGCCATTGAAGTTGCCGGCGACGACTATCCAACCCTGATTGCGCTATCGAAAAACGTAGCCCGTTACATCGATTCCTTGAAGATTGGTGGGGTAGAGCAGCTGCGCTCGAACCTGGAAGACCGCAACCCCGAAATTGCGGTGGATATCGACCGGATTCGTGCTAACCGTGAAGGCATCAGCACCGCCCAGATTGGCTCCGAGGTTCGGACCGCCATCTACGGTACCGAAGCCAGCAAATTCAAGACTCCTGACGACGAGTACCCGATTCAGGTGCGCTACGCCGAGCCCTACCGCTCTGATGTAGATGCTATCCTGAACTCGCCCCTGACGTTCCGCGATGCTACTGGTGCTATTCGCCAAGTGCCTATTTCCTCGGTGGCTGATGTGCGCTACGGCACTACCTATGGTGGTATCAAGCGCAAAGACGTGAAGCGCGTTATCACGATTTCCTCGAACGTGCTCAGCGGCTTTACTGGTCCCGATGTAGTACGTCAGATTGAGACGGCCCTGAAAGCTTATCCTACGCCTCCCGGCTACACCATCAAGATGGGTGGTGCACAGGAAGACCAGCAGGAAACCAGCAGCTTTCTGGGAGTAGCCGCCTTTGGCGCTATTGCCCTCATCTTCCTGGTGTTGGTAATGCAGTTCAACTCAGTGAGCAAGCCTATCCTGATCCTGACGGAAATCCTGTTCTCCATCATTGGCGTTATGCTAGGCCTAGCCATTACGGGCATGAACATCAGTATCGTAATGACGGGGGTAGGGGTAATTGCACTGGCCGGTATCGTGGTGAAAAACGGTATTCTGCTGGTTGAATTCACCGATATCCTGCGGGCGCAGGGTATGCCACTGCGCGAAGCCATTGTACTGGCCGGCCGTACCCGCCTCAACCCGGTTATCCTGACGGCAACTGCCGCTACGCTAGGCCTCATTCCGCTGGCCATCGGCCTGAACATCGACTTCTATGAGCTGTTCAACTCCGGTCACGCCAACTTCTTCATCGGGGGTGAGTCGGTAACATTCTGGGGCCCGCTGGCCTGGACCATCATTTTCGGTCTGGTGTTTGCGACCGGCATCACGCTTATTGTTGTGCCTGTTATGTATCTGCTGACCGAAAGCCTCAAGCTGCGGGTGTTCAAGAAAACAGATACGCTGATCAATGAGACGGAAGTAGAGGCGGCCCGTCCGCCAGTGCTGGCCGAATACTAACTGATTTTTACTGTGGTGCTTGCAACCATTTTGCAAGCTCCGATACTCCTTCGCCCGAATGGGCGGGGGAGTGTCGGACCCACCACTCGCTCTCCCTTTTTAGTACCCTCGTTCTTTGTCGTTTCCCCTATGAACATTTCGACGACTCTCGCCCCCAAAACCATTGAGCAGCAGGTGCTGCGCATCATCAGCAAGCGCAAGGCTATTAAGCCGCGGCGCCTGCGTGTAGGTAGTAGCCTGAGCACGGAGCTGGGCTTTGATACCGTAGATGTGGTAGACATTATTCTGGAGCTGGAACGTAACTTCCACATTGTCATCCCCGATGAGGTTCCCCTCGCTACCGTGGGCGACTTTGTGAACTACGTTGCCTCTCACGCGAAGGCGGCCTAGGCCACTCTACCAGTTAAGTCAACACAAAAAAGGAGCCTGCAACAGCTGTTGCAGGCTCCTTTTTTGTGTTTAAGTTGAAACGTCTAACGGACGTTTCCGCCGGCATCACCGCCGCTGGGGCGGGCTTCGGCAGACGTATTGGGCTCGCGGCTGCTATCGGTGGTGTTTGCGGCCGTATCGGTGTGGAGACGGGCTTCCGCAGCTTGCTTGTCGGTGTCGTTTGCCGTAGGCCTATCGGCGGCTGGCGATTCTACTGGTGCTACGGAAGAGGCAGCCGTAGCGGCAGAGCCGGTCACAGGCTTTTCTTCCTCAACCACCGTAGGCCGGGTTTTCTCCCATTCCAGGAAGCGGTCCATTTCCTCTTTAATAGTCGTGCTGAACCACGCTACCAGCGCCACGTCATCCAGGAGGCCTAGCACCGGAATGAAATCTGGAATCAGGTCAATGGGGCTCATGAAGTAAATAGTCACGGCCACAGCCCCTATAACTGTGCTGGTAGGCAGGCCTGTGTACTCGCCCGATACGGAACTGCGAATAAGGCGGAATAGCGTCTGGAGGGTTTCCCAGGCTTCGTGCGCCAAGGAACCTACATCGTTTTTCTCGCTAGCCTTATGATAGGCATCATTGAGTAATTGCTTGAGGCGCGTAGGCTTCTGAATGTATTCTTCGGCCTTGCCTACAAATTTCTTGAAGAGGGGCGACGAGGCGATATTTTCGCCTTTGGGAGTTTCCTTATCCATGATAGGTAAGCAAAGTAGGGAGGAGTAAAAAGGTTGGCCAGCAACAGATAGCCAGCGGTTTGCTATACTGTTTCAGGCCAAAATAGTTTTACAATTGAGCGCCGCGCAAAAGTCAACAAAAAAGCCTTGTTCCGCAGAACAAGGCTCTAAAGTAGAACTGAAGTAAGGAGAACCGCTAGTTGTTTTCCACGCGGCCAGCAGCGTAGAAGTTGCGGCTGTAGTAGGCCTGGTTCAGGGAGCTAACCATGACGCCGCCGTTGGTGGCCGAATGGGCAAACTTGCCGTCTTTCAGGTAAATGCCTACGTGGTAGATCGGCTGGCCTGGGCCCCGACGAAAGAAAACTAGGTCGCCGGTCTGCATGTCGTCTTTCTGCACGTGCTTCACGTTGGCAAACATGGAGCGGGAGCTACGCTGCAGCGTTACGCCATACACTTCCTTGAATACGCGGGTCACGAAGCCGGAGCAATCGGTGCCGCTTTTGCTGTTGCTGCCGTAGCGGTAAGGAGTTCCTAACCAGGAAACTACCGTAGCAAGCAGATCTTTGTTGGTATCGAAGCTGGGCTCAATGCCCAGGCGTTGTGCGTATTTGCTGTATTCCGTCGAGTCCGAAGCAGTGCGCAGCGTGGCGGTGTGCGGCTCCTCTGTGCCTAGTAGGCCACTAAGGAAGGACGCTTCCTGCGCTACAAGGGCGCCCTGTGCTGTCGGGTGAGTTGCGGGAGTTCTTTCAAAGAAAAAAGAGAGGACCATCGAGGCCGCGGCGAGGCAATACAGGATGCTGTTTTTCATTGTCCGTCGGGAAGTGGCAAAAGAAGGTAACCGAGGCTGTCGGCTAACCTGAGTGGGTGCTGTTTTTTCGAGAGGAAAGAGACCTGAAAACGAAAAAATAAGAGGGTAAAAGAGCGTTTTAAGCTGGCTTGTTGAGCCGGATAGTTCTCCGAGCCAGTTGTTAAAGCTAACCCCAAAAATCCGGGATGACCAAGCTTCGTACCCCAAATAGGTTAAAGTTCTTCTTAAAGCCCAACTATATCATTAAAAAATTAAGGCCAATATGCCAACTGCTTGGCTAAAAGGTGCGTATACTCGGCCCGATTTATTCGTTTGTTATGGAGTTGCCCCGCATCATTGAAAACTCGCCCTTCGCTCGGGCCGCGCGCCTCAAGCTAGGCGCCCGTAGCGTGGCCTTGGTACTGGGCCAGAACATCCATCTGAGCGGAGCTACCCGGGAGGAGTTTCTGCGCGACCCGCATTGGGTAGCCCACGAGATGGAACACATCCGACAGTTTCAGGAGCACGGCCACTTTGGTTTCCTGTGGCGCTATCTGGTCGGGTGGGTTCGATACGGTTATTACAATATTCCTTTTGAGGTAGCCGCCCGCGAAGCCGGGGAGCGAGATGCCCTGCTGTATGCGCAAGGCCAAGCACTTCCTTCTCCCGAGCAGCGGCATGCCTCGCCGAAAGGCCCAAGAAACTTACCAAGCTAGTTCTACTGAGGCTTATAGGTGAGATTCTAGGCCATCTAGAAATCAAGATTCGTCTTCTAGGCCTCTTAGCACATTTGGTATAGCGTCTTGGTAAGGGGAAAGCTGGCCTAGGCCACTGATAGGTGCTGTAGAAGTATATAGCGTGGTTGCTATAACCAGTTGGCACTCAACTCAACCACAACTTTTCTGCAGGTTTTCACGAATACAAGGGGGCAACTGCCCGCCGGCAGCTTGAGTTAGTTTTATCACGCAACCCCTCACTACCATGGAAAACAAGCAAAACCAGCCTAATAGCGGCTCTAATCAGAATTCTAATTCCAACAAAAATATTTCTTCTGCTCCTACCTCAGCTGGTGCTGCAGGCACTCCAGCACCGGGCAATTCCGCCTCGGCCATGGATTCAGAAACGAACAAGTCGCAGGCTACTAGCAAGTCCGCTGCTTCGGGTAGTGCTTCCAGCTCAGACCAGAGCGCAAGCGGCAGCAACCGTAGCAACACCTCCAATTCCGATCAGAGCTCGTCCCGCTCCGGCGGCAACGACAGCCGTTCTTCGTCCTCATCCGCAGACCAGAACTCAGGTCAGAGAAGCCAGCAAAACAGCGGCAGCCAGCAGAAATCATGGCTGGATCAGCAGCAATGGCTGAAAAACATTGATGTAAACCAGCTTCCCCAGCAACTGAAGGATTTCGGCAGCAAAGCGGCTGAGCAGGTAAACAAGCTCACGCCCACGCAAAAAGTAGTAGGCGGTGCTCTTCTGGTAAGCGGTCTGAGCTGGTTGGCTTTGCGCTCCAAGAGCAATGCTTCGAAGGGAGAGGCCTACCGCTCGTACCGCGGCTCTTCCGACACCGATTCAAAATCGAAGTGGGGCAACGACTCATCGAAGTGGAACAAGGATTCCGACTCGAAGTGGAATAGCAGCAGCGACTCCGTATACCGCGGCAGCACTTCGCGTAGCTACGATGACGACTACTCCAGCGACCTGTAAGATCAGCTGATGTCTGATGACAATGAAAAAAGGCCCCGTGTACATACCAGATGTACACGGGGCCTTTTCTTGTATGAGCCTCTTATTGGACTCGAACCAACGACCTGCTCATTACGAATGAGCTGCTCTACCAACTGAGCTAAAGAGGCATTTCCGAGGCGGCATATCCGTCAGGGGCAGCAAAGATAGGCAGCTCCGGAATCAATACGCAAATGACGAAGCGGCTTTTTTGCAAAGTAATTCCGGTTGACAGGCGTGGAATGCGTATAAAATGGCCTCTGTGTGGTTCTTCTAACCAACTACAAAACAATGAAACAATCCTCTCGGCTAACCCAGGCGCTTGGCAGTGGCCTAGGCGGCGCTTTGGTACTCAACATTCTACACGAAACCGTTCGGCACTTGCGCCCCGAAGATGCGCCCCGCATGGATGTGCTGGGCAAACGTGGCCTACGCAAGCTGATCAGCAAAGCCGATGCTCCGCAGCCCGATGACGACACCGCGTACGGCCTCACTATGCTGGGCGACTTGGTGAGCAATGGCGTGTACTATAGCTTCGTCGGGACGGGGAAAGTCGTATGGTGGCGGGGTGCCGCGCTAGGCCTGGCGGCTGGCATCGGTGGCGTAGTGCTACCTGGCCCGATGGGACTTGGGGAGGCACCCAGCAACCGAACTACCCAAACGAAAGTCATGACGGTAGCGTGGTACCTGATAGGTGGCCTAGCAGCGGCCGGCATTTCCAGCGCCTGGAGCAAGAGCCGCAAGAGGTAGCACGGCAGAGCCAACGGAGCTGCTACCTTTGCGGCCATCATGATGAAACAACTCCGCAAACTGTTGGTCCGCACGCTCGGTTTCGAGTCGTATATCCGCTTGGTAAGCCGCGTGTATTTGCGGCTAGTGGGCATGGGCTGGGGACGGCAGAAATATCCGGAGCTCTTCTTCCTGGAGAAAATAGTGCGTCCCGGCTATGTTTGCGTGGATATCGGAGCTAATCTGGGCTACTACTCCGTAGCATTGTCGCGGCTGGTGGGTGCGCAGGGAAAGGTGCTGGCCGTGGAGCCCATTCCCGATTTCCAGGCTATCTGGAAGGATAATGTGCTCTTAAGTCACTTCAACAACCTCACGCTGTTGCCTTATGCCCTGGGCGGCGAGAACACCACCGTGCAGATGGGCACGCCCGAGCGCGACGGCCTGCTGCACCACGGCATGACGAAAGTAGCCGCCAGCAACACCCAAGAGCAGTACGCCCGCACCTATGAAGTGCCTATGCGCGTACCCGACGAACTGTTTGGCCAGCTAGAGCGCCTTGATTTTGTAAAATGCGACGTTGAAGGCTTCGAGTACGAGGTATTCCGACATATGCAGGATACGTTGCGCCGCTTTCATCCGCTTATTCAGACGGAACTGAATGGCCTGGAAAACCGCCGCGGCGTGGCGAAACTCCTGGCGGAACTTGGGTACAAACCATTTGTGCTTTCTGAGCGTTCTGAATTAGTACCGTGTTCTGAGGCGCAACTAGAAAGCGCCGTCACGGCTGATTTTTACTTTCAACCAGCTTCCTCTGCTCTCAACCAGGCAACCCGTTAATGGCCACATTCCTGCTCATCCTTCTCGTCCTCTTTTTTGTTGCACGCTTCATTCTGCCCATCGTGTTGCGCATGGTCGTCGGCAACTTCGTGAAGAAGCAGGCGCGCCGCTACGGACAGGCGGCTGGTGGCAATTCGTTTGGGGCACCGTTTGAGCCCGCCCGGCCCCAGAGCACCGCTGCCTCTTCCGGAGAGGTGCATGTTGATTACGTGCCACCCCGCGAGAAGCCGCAAAAGCCCAAAGAGTTTAAGGGAGGCGACTACGTCGACTTCGAGGAGGTGAAATAGGCTGATATAAATTATACAATGGCCTAGAGGTTGTCATGGCGAGGAGGCACGACGACGCCATCCTTCCTCGACACTGCACTAACCGTTGAACTATCAAAAAGCCCTTACTTCCACACAGGACGTAAGGGCTTTTCAGTTTTTAGGTGTTCGTACTACGACTAGGAAGGATTGGGTCGTTGTGCCTCCTCGTAATGACGACCTCTAGGCCACTTGAACATAAACTCACCACTTCACTAGTTCACAAGTTCACCTTTCATTAAAACCCAATGCCTACGCGTAGGCCAGTCCCTACTCGTTTGCCAGATTGTAGGCCAGTATAGAAGTCAACTCGGAGCAGTTTGAAGACGTGCTCAACGCCTACACCCAACTCCAGGTAGTGGTTGGCGGTGGGCGTGGTCAGGTAGTTGAGCGAGGCCACTTCCTGCCACTTCAGACGACGCAGCAGCGGTATTTTGTTCAGCAGGAACCCATTGAAGTGGTGATTGTAGTGGGCTTCCAGGTACCTGTCCTGAGTGCTGAACCGATAATAGTCGAGCAACTGGAACTGGCTGAAGTCGCCGGTCAGGTAGGTGCGGTTGCCACTGAAATGACGGAAATCCATGAACTCCAGTTTCGGCGAGCCAGGGAAGAAACCAGCCGACACGCGGTAGTTGCTGGTACCCAACAGGCCTAGATTAACAGAATGGCGCAGGCCGGCTTCCAGCAGCGTATAGCGCACATCGGAGCCTAGCACGCCGCCCACGCCTTGTCGCCACCGCAGCAGAAAGGTAGGATACTTAGAGCCTAGATTGACCTTACCATTGGGGCGGGTGATGAAGCGCTGTCCCGGCCGGAAAGAGGCCGTGATGTCTGTGGTAAGCGCTTGGCTGCGCCCAAAGCTGGTGCCCAACGGAAGCTCTTCGTTGATGGGTGTATTCGGCGTAAATCCCACGCTGGGCTTATCAATGAGCAACTTGCCTGTGGTATTATACAGCTCGCGCCTAGTAAAGTAGCTGGTGGTTGCCTGCACCGTGAGGCCATTCAAGGGTTCCCACTGGTAGCCCAGCTCCAGGCCATCGCGGCGGTAGAGCTTGGCGTAGTTGCGGTTTTCCAGCAGCGTGTAGTAGGAGTTGATGAAGGGCGTAAGCTGGCTGTTGGGGTCAAAGTTCTCGATAGTGCGCCCGGCGCTCAGGCTTAGGCGGCCTAGCTTCACGGGGTCATATTGCCAGGAGGCCGACACGCTGGGGCTCAGAAGCTTATTGCTGAATCCGTAGCGCAAAGAGGGCGTCACGGACCACACGCGCCGGTCGTCGGTGCGCTGGGTAAAGGTGACCTGCGGATTGACCACCAGCCCTTCCACCGTATTAAAGTTCACGATATTAAAGACCGGTGCCACGTACCACTGGCGCTTGTAATAGGTCTGGTTATAGAAGTAGCCCGCGAGCAGCAGCTTGCCAATTTCCACCTCGTTGCGCTTGCGGTCCAGAGAGTCCTGGTAGGTGCGCGACGTGCGGATAACCTCTGTGCTGTCCTTCACCTGATAGTCCTTTTCTTCTTCCGAAGTGAGCGGAATAGGCCTCACCGATGCCCAATAGCTGGTGTCGCGTTCATTCACGCCTTTCTCCACTAGCATTACTTCGCCGCGCTTCAGCTTGCCCATGCCTAGGCCACTCGTGTCGCGCTCGGCCTGTTTGGCCTGGCGGCGCACAGCGGCGCGCAGGCCCTGTAGCTTGGGCTTTTGCTTCTTCACATCAGCCACGGTCTCTCGCGTTACGGGAGCATCAGCCGCTTCTTTGCTGGTGGGCGTGGGCGCTGCCACGGTGGGAGCCGGGCGGTTGGGGTAGGTAGGAACCACTTTGTAGTTCGATAGTATGGCCGTGATGTAGCCATTGCCCTTGAAGCCCAGGGCCGTAAAGCCCACCGTTACCTTCTGCGACTGCATCACCCACACATCGGAAGGCCCCGGAGCGGGCGCAAAAATCTGCTCGATGTGCAGGTTGTCGACGTAGTCGAGCTGGGCATCTTTGTTCAGGTTGAGCGATACTGAATGCAGGCGCCAGGTGCCATCCACAATGTAGATGTGGCCCGAGAAAACGGGGTCGGAGCGGCGGCGGGGCGTTACCTTTATTTTATGGATCAGTAGGCCACCCTGCTGGGTGCTGCCTTCTAGCTCGTAGCGGTAAAACAGCGGCCCGTTTGCCGCAATCGGCGACACAAACCCGCGCTCCGAAAAGCCGCTTTTTAGCACACTCTGGTAGAAATTGAGGCCCCGGCCGGCGCTGGCCCGGTTGAAGCTGATGCCTTTGGTGTCGCCGCTTACGCGGGAGGAAATCATGCGCTCCTGCACCACATTGGGCTGGCGGAAGCTCATTTCTGAAACTGTTTCGGAGAGGTAGAATATACCTGGCTTGAAATCGGGCCCCACTTTCACGAGGCCCATAATCTTGCCCGGCACATCGGTAAAACGAGCGAGGGTTTTGATATAGGTGCGCGCCTTGAAAGCGGCCACTTCGCGCTGGTGGTAGTTGCGCCACTGAATGGCTTGCTGCACAATAGTGTAAGCCGGGTCCTTGTCGGAAGAGCGTACCACCACCTCCCGCAGCTGGTAGCTTTCCGGTGCCAGTGTCACGTTGAGCACGGTGGCCGTGTCGCCGCCCGCCACGCGCACGGTTTCCAGGTGCGGCTTGTAGCCTACATACTGAAATACCAGCTCATAGGTGCCGGCTGGCAGGCGCAGCTGGTAGTTGCCCTGCTCGTTGGTAGCCGTATTGGTGGGGGTGCCGCGCACCGCTACATTAGCAAAAGCCAGCCCCTGGCCTTTAGCATCAGAAACGAGCCCCCGGACGGTACCAGCCTGCGCAAACGGGAGATATAAGAAGAAGCAAACCAGCAGGAAAACAGAACGCATAAGAATAGAAGTCACAAGCACGTCAAGATAGATATAATCCGGCCCTGCATGGTTGCCTGTGCCCTGGAGCAAAAAAAAAGGGCAGCCCTGGGGCTGTCCTTTTTGAAGCTAAGTTTAAGCGGGGTGCTTACACGAACAGGTTAGGAGCTACTGTAGCATTGACAAAGTTGCGGGCAATAGACTTCACCGTAGCAGCGTCAAGGGGCTCATCAAAAGCTTCCGAAGCGGCCGCGGCGTTTAGGCCAGCAATGGTAGAAATTTCTACTCCGGCCTGCAGGGTGTTGTTTTCAGCGGGGAAGATGATGGCCGTGGAAGCCCCGGTAGCCGGGTTGCCTGGGCCGTAGGTTGGGGCCGTAGAGGGGTTTGTTGTTGGTGACGGGCCTCCGTTATCGGTACCCGAAATCCAGCTTTTCGGCCGGGCATTCAGGTTGCTGAGGTCACCGGCAACGGTGGTAGCGGCCTGCCCACTTTGTGAAGCCGCCAGGCCACGGCGCACGGTGCGCACGTGAGAGGAGTGGCGCGCTTCAACCGAGTGAATGTTGAGGGCGGCTTCCAAAATATCCTTGTTAGGCATTAGGGTAGGAGCGCCGCCTTTGTAGGCGCGTATTCCCGTATCAACGAATGCCTGCGACGAGCCCAAGTAGAGAGCATAATTGTTAATAAGAGCCGCTGCGAAAGGCCCCGTTCCGCTACCGCGGCCACCGCTGTAGTCGAAAGCGGCCCGGGTAGGATCGGGAATAGCCGCCGAGCCCAGTGCCCCACGAAGCACTTTTATGTGCCCCGACTCATCATTGCGGATTTTCTCAAACGCTGGGCGGTCGGCGGTCGGAATGAGGTTGGGAGCTTTTAAACCACTATCGTAGAAATAGTACTCCAGATACTCCAGGCTAAGGGCCAGGTTCAGGACGGCAACTATATCGGCGGGCAGCGCGGTGGTTTGGCCATATGCCCGCGTGAAAAGCCCGCTTACCAAACCGGGCAGCACCGCGGCAGTCACGGCTTTGCCGGCTAAGCCGAAGTGTTTGAATACCCGGCGGCGCGAATCGAGGCGCTCATAAATTTCCGGGTCTACTTTTTCTATGTCTGAAATTATTTTGAAGAGGTCCATGACGAAAGGCGAAGGAGTTAAGGGAAGAAGGAGGCGAGGCTTATTTCAGGTTGTTGGCGCTCAGGCGAGAACCTTCTTTAAGGAATGTATTAGCCTTCGTCAGGACATCACTCGGTTTCATGGAGCGCTCCAGGCCAGTGCCATTGCCCTCGCCGGGGGCCGAGGTGGCGGAGGTAGGAGTAAACAGGTCTACCACATCGGTGTCTACAAAGCTATTGTAGCTGATCAGGTCCCGAATAAGGGCGGCATGACGAGCCTCCACGGACACAATTTTGCCAGCCACAACCAGGTAAGCGGCCGTCTGGATATAGCGCCCGGCGCCATTGTAAGCGGCTACTCCCAGGTCTTCAAATGACTTGGCCGCATTCAGCACGCTGGTCCGGTCATTGAAGTTGATGCTGCTGAAGTCGGCCTCCAGCGCTTTAATGGCATTAGCCGCCAGCGCCGTCTTGAAGAATTCGGCGTGTGCCTTTTCGTGCAGAGCCAGATCGTCAAAAATCTGCTTTTCGGAGGAACTGGCCGCTAGGTCAGTGTAGTACTTTCCGGTTTTCACCTGGGCATAAAAAGCGGCCTCAAGTTGCTCCAGTGCATACGCATAATTGAGCACACCAAAGTCGCCGGTGCCTACATCAATGAAGTTGCCGGAATCGATGGTATCCTCGTCATCGTCGCAGCCAGCTAGTAGCAAGCCAGACATGGCTAAGCCAGCGCCGGTGTACCGCAAAAATGAACGACGCTGCAGGGGCTGCAGAAGGCTATTGTTCGCCTGATCTGACGCGCCCAAATCGTGAATCTTGGACATATAAAAACAGCTTATAAAGAGTGAAAGATTACTGAGACCTCTTACGCTTACTGTCCGGAACACTAAGGGATAACCTAGGTCAATTACGTAGTTGTACTCTGAAAATAAGTATTAACACTTATGATATAAGTTATTGATTGCCAATATATAAGGCAAAATTATATAATCGAATTTCGAAAACATTTTGGCCAGTTAACTGATTCGTGCCTTGGCATAGCAAGCAAACTGAGCTAGGTATTTACTATTAAGCCACTTGGCAAGGCCACAATTTCTGACTTGCATAAGCTCACAGGAACTAGGGCCCAATAGATTATCCTGCTGGTGCGAAGTCACTTGCAATTAGAGGCCAGGAACACTCGCTTACATTCCGAACGATTCAGTAAAATCACACGTCGTATGGTGCGTAGGCCACTTATCGTTTTGCTTTATGATGCAGCCCAAAAAGAAGTTTTATACCCCCGCCGAAGCCTTGCAGAAAATAGCTGCTTTTTGCGCCTACCAGGAGCGCAACCAGAAGGAGGTGGAGGCAAAATTGCGGGAGTACGGGCTGGACGAGGACGAAGCCGGCGAAATTATCATCCGGCTGAGCCGGGAAAAGTTGCTGGATGAGGAGCGCTTCGCCAAAGCCTATGTACGCGGCCATTATCGCAACAAAAGGTGGGGCCGCCGCCGCATTTTGCAGGAGCTGAAGCAAAAGGGTATCTCCGATTACTGCATCAAATCGGGCATGAAAGAAATTGATGGCGACGAGTATTACCAGAACCTGGTAGACTTGCTCGAGAAAAAGGACCGCCAGGAAAAGGAGAAAAACCCCCGGGTCCGCCGACAGAAAATACAGGTGTACCTCACCGGCAAAGGCTATGAATCGGACCTCATCAAGATGGCCCTAGATGATTTGGGTAAAGCCCCTGAGGAAGACGAGGATTAGGCAAGAAGTGGCCTAGCGCTTGGCGGGAGGCTGTGGATTTTGCATCTGCTGCGTAAGAATCACGCGCCGCCCGGTGAGGGTTTCGAGCATAGGGCGCAGAATTTTCTCGGCATTCAGCTGCGTTTGGGCCAGAATGCCCGATTGCAGCGCGGCCGTACGCACATTAGCTTCGGCGTATTTATAGCCAGCGTCCACGAGTTCGGCATCCTGAAAAAAGCCGTTTTCTACACTGTATACCTTGCTTTTGGAGTGGTCTATCTGCCAGGTGCAGAGTTCTGGGGCGGGCAAGGCCACGCGCACTATAGAGTCGCCCTCCATCACTACATCTTGAGAGCGAAGCTTGCGCAGGTCGAGGCAGCCCACGGCGTCGCCGGCCACAATGAGGGCTACTTTGGCATCGGGCAGGAAGCGGTAGGTACTCTTTTTGTACTCTACCACATCTTTAAAATGGTACTGCACTAGCTCCAGGCGGCCGAGGTCTTCTACTTTCTCCAGCACCGTGTTGTGCGTCACGGTGATACGCGGCTCGGGGTTCAGCGGGTTTTCCAGCAGCGTAGGGCTGACTTTGGTCCAGAGAAACCAGCCTAAACCAACTAAAAAAGCAAGTGGCAGCAGGCGGCGGAGCATACGGGCAAGAGGCATAGAACAGGGAAACGCGACAGTAGACTTCTGATAGCGTACGAGCCAGAACGAATTGAGGTGCGGTTACGCCAGCTTCGGGGGCAGGAGAACGGCTGTTTATAGAACTCCTAGGCCACCTGCAAAGCCCAAGCAATGCTAAAGCCCAAGCTCATGGCGCTCCTGAAAGCCACCCCAGGCCTGTAGGCCACCCGTATGCACCGCCACCACGGTGCTGCCGCGCCGGAAGTAGCCCTGCGCCAGCAAATCCAGCACGCCTACCAGCATTTTGCTGGTATAAATGGGGTCAAGCAGCACGCCATGACGCTCCCGGAATTCCCGGATAAACTGCATCAGCTCCGCAGACAGCTTGGCATACCCGCCGCCGTGGTAGCCGGTCTGTAGGGTCCAGTTAGTATAGGTATGGCCGGTGGCCTGCTGCGTAAGTTGGTTGATGTCGTGACGTAGAAAGTCGGCGCCTTTCAGCGCGGCAAATCCTGCTGCTTCGTGGTGGCCCGCTAGGCCAGTCAGGAAGCCCGCGAGGGTGCCACCGGTGCCGCATGCTACGCACAGGTAATCGAACTCAGTGAGGGCTTTCAGCTCCGTCACTAGTTCGGCGCAGCCCGGCAGTGCCAGCGTGTTGGAGCCGCCTTCCGGAAGTACATAGGCTGGCCCAAGCGTCTGCAGCAACTGGCCTAGCACCGCCGGCTCGTGCTTGCGGCGGTAGGTCGCGCGGTCCAGGAAATGCAGCTCCATGCCATCGGCGCGGGCCTGGCCCAGGGTGGGGTTGAAGGGCAACAGGCCTAGCTCTTCGCCGCGCACTACCCCAATGGTGCGTAGGCCCGTCAGGCGGCCCGCCGCTGCCACGGCCGCCAAATGGTTGGAAAAAGCGCCGCCAAACGTGAGCAGCGTGTGGTGGCCTAGCCGCTGGGCTTCGGCCAGATTATACTTGAGCTTCCGCCACTTATTGCCCGGCAGCTCGGGGTGTGTCAGATCATCACGCAGGAGCAGCAGCCGCACACCGGCGCGGTCGGCGGCTGGCTCAGCAAGTGGCTGCAGAAGCATGCGGTGAGGTATTGATGTAATGCAATTAGGGAGAAACGGAAAAGCACGTCATCCTGAGCTTGCGAAGGATCTTATCACGTTTGGACAATCAGTTGAACGACTGGCCTACAACGACTCGTGCCGGGGTGATAAGATCCTTCCCAAGCTCAGGATGATGTACTTTTATGTGCTGGCTGATAGGCTTTTCTAGTGTTTCACCACTATGCCAGCATCGTGTCCTGAACGGAATGCGGCTCGGGGCGGTGCTTGATGGCGTAGTACAGCGCCGCCACCATCAGGGCAAACAGCACAATGGAGGAAACCATAGATATGGTGTTTCCTAGAGCGTACTCCTTGGGCTCAAAGCGGAACTCGATGGTGTGCGTGCCGGCAGGTACCTGCATGGCGCGCAGCACATAGTTAGCGCGTACGTAAGGTACCTGCTTACCGTCGAGGTAGGCATTCCAGCCATCCTTGTAATAGATTTCAGAAAAGACCGCAAAGGCCTCCTGCGTGGTGTTGGCGCGGTACGTAAGCTTATCGGGCTCGTAAGCCGTGAGGGCAATGGTAGAGCCGGGCGCCGCAAAGCTGGTCTTATTTAGCGGGAATTTAGAGGCATCGACAACAGCCGTAGTGGCCGGGTTCAACGCGCTCAACGACTGAATCTCCTGATCGGGGCTCTGAACTTTCTGGACTTCCTGTACAAACCAGGCATTGCCCAGGGCGCCGGGGTTGCGCACCACCTGCTCGGGCTGCTTAGCCTGTTCATTGGCCGGAATGATGAGGTAACGCATGTTCAGCATATTCAGCACGGGAGCTGCTTCGGGCTTGCTCTGCTTGAAAATCTGCTGCAGCTGGGGTTCCATCTGCCAGTCGTAGAGTTCCTGGTAGCGGCGCAGCTTGGCGCCGTGGTAGCCGCCAATGCTCTTGTGGAAATAGGAGGTGTTAGCCTCCCGGAACGGGCTGGTCAGGTTCAGAACGCGGTAGCTCAGGTCTTTGTCCTGCAGAATCTGCTGGTCACTGGGCGAGGGTACGAATTGTTCTACTACCGTTTCGCGCTGGAAGTTGGCATCGTTGAGGTAGCGCTTATCTACGCCCCACAGATCTACCAGCGTGAGCAGGCCTATGAGGGCTGCGGCCATGCTCACCGAGAGCTTACGCTGCAGATAAAACCACAGCACACCACCCGCCAGCGCAATAAATACCAGGGAACGGAACACATCAGCCCGCAATAGAGAAGCACGGTCAGCGCGCAGAGCATCTAAAGGGAAGCCTTGCTGCTGCAGCTGCGCATCAACAGGCGCCGCGAAGTCAGAGACCAGGCTCGCCAGGAATGCCAGCGCGCAAATGCCGGCCGTGATACCCAGCGCCAGCAACACTTTGCGCTTCGTGTGCGTCGTGTCGGCGTCATCGGCGGGCTTGCCAGCCAGGGCGGCCAGGCTCGGGTGCATGCTGCTGCCGGCAACAGGTGCTGCCATACTACGTGTGCGCAATACGCGGGCCAGGGCCAGCACGGCTAGCAGGGGCATAGCCAACTGGGCAATAACCAGGGACATGCTCACGGACCGGAACTTGTTGTAGCCAGGGAAGAAATCGAACATGAGGTTATTGAATACCTCGAAATTCTTGCCCCAGGCCAGCATAATGGACAGGATAGTGCCCGCTAGCAGCCAGATGCGCGTGCGGCGGTCAGCAATCAGTAGGCCTAACACAAACAGGAAGCATACTACCGCGCCCACATACACAGGGCCGCTGGTGCTGGGCTGGTCGCCCCAGTACAGGGGCATTTGAGCTAAGTAGTCGCTGAGCTGCACGGGTGGCACGCCAGCGGCGGCCAGCGCCTTGCCGGTTTCGGAGTTGTCGCTGAGCTTGCCCTGCGAGGCACCTCCGTAGAAGTTAGGAACAAGTAGCGTAATGGTTTCGCCCACGCCATAGCTCCAGCCAAAAGCATAGTCGCGCTCCAGGCCCGAGCCACCTTCTCCGCCCGTTGCTGCGGCCGGCTGACCCGGCGCTGTGGGGGCCGATTTGGTCAGTTCCGATTTGCCGCGGATAGAGTATTTGCCGTATTCCTCCGTGATGTAGAGTCGGCCGAAGCTTACGCCTACCGCCACCACAGCCCCCAGTGCCAGTAGGCCTGTCCGCCGAAGCATATCCGGCAACCGGTTCTCACGAACCGCAAAAATCAGCTCTACTACTCCAAAAATCAGCACCAGCAGGAGCAGGTAATACGTGATTTGCAAGTGGTTGGCCCTTATGTTCATGGCGAGGCCCAGAGTAAAGAGCGCCGCGCCCAGCCACATATTGCGCCGGAACGTGACGAGCAGCCCCGCCAGCACCAGCGGCGCATAGGCAAGCGCCAACGACTTGGTGTTGTGGCCCGCCGCCAGAATCACAATGTTGTAGCTCGTGAAGCCCAACGCTATGGCACCCACCACCGCCAGTAACGGCCGCAAGCCCAGCGCTACAAACAGGGCATAGCCGCACACCAGCGCCAGAAACAGGTTGGCTACTACAGCAGGTAGGCCTAGCGTAAACAGGTTATGCAGGTAAATACTCAGATCGCCGGGAAAGCGGGTGCTGATGAGGTAGGTCGGCATCCCTGAGAACATGGAGTTGGTCCAGAGGGCTTCTTGGCCAGTTTTGGCGCGCCACTCGGCTGCCTCGTGGGCGCCACCGGTAAACTGCACGATGTCGTGCTGGGCCAGGGTCTTGCCATCGAAGAGGATGGGAGAGAAGTACACGGCGGCCAGCACCAGGAAAAATAGGATGGCCAGTAGGTGCGGCAGCACCCGCTGCCAGAGCGGCGCGGCGGCCGGACGGGAAAGAGTTGTCATTCGGCTTAAGGAAAGTCGGAAAACGATTTGTCGGGCCCCTCGGTCCGGCAAAGCAGGCCGAAGGTAGCCGTTTTCGGGGTTTGTAGCGGCGTTGATTTATGGGCTGTAGGCCAGGTAATAACGGCAAGCACCACCCAAAACGCGCCCAAAAGAACTGTGGTATCTAGCAATGCCGTTCAGCCTTCAACCAACCGCCACTTACCTTCAACTAGCTGCGCTTGCGGCCTAAGGTGCTGTTATACAGAATGACGGAGAAAAAAATCACGCCGTAGGCCGCCCCCTGGAGGGCCGTGGCTTCTTCGCCGAAGTACACAAATGCCAGCGCGAAGCTCACAATTGGGTTCAGGTACATCATGATGCCCACCGTCCCGGAAGGCAGGGCATTGAGGGCGTATAAATTCAGGAACAGCGGAATAACAGTGAAGACCGAGCTCAGGATGAAAACGACCCCTAGCAGGCGCGTATCCTGAAAGCCAGCCCACGGATCGGCGCCCAGCAGCGGGGCCAGGGGCAAAATAACCAGGGCCGCCAGCAACAGCTGCACCGTGAGCAGTACCAGCCGGTCGTAGCCCTGCAAACGGCGCTGACTGATAAGATAGGCCGCATAAGTTGTAGCCACCACCAGGCTCATGAGCACATTGCGCAGCTCGCCGGCCCCCAGCAGGGCACAGCTCAGGGCGCTGAGCCCAATGGCCAGCCACTGATTGGGCCGCAGCCTTTCGCGCAGCACCACAAAGCCTAGCAGGGCCGTTAGGATGGGGCAGATGAGGTAGGCAAACGAGCCGGCCTGTACGCTTACCTTATTGATTACATAAATAAACAACAGCCAGTTAGACGTCAAAAGCAAGCCGCCTACTACCGTGCTGATGCCTACGCTGCGCCGCTCAGCAGCAGGAGCCGCCTGCCACTGTGCCCACACCTGCCGAACCGCCGCGCGCCGCGCCAGGCCATGCAACAGCAGCAATATGGAAAGAGAAAGCAGAATCCGGAAAAAGAGAATCTGGCCGCTGGCATAGCCGGCCAGCCAGCGCAACGGAATCGGGAAGAAGCCCCAAATAAGAAAGGCCGCCAGAGCGGCCAGGTGATGACGCGAAAGTTTCAAGAGGAAAGCCAGGATTGAAAACCGGCGCGCAAAGGTACGCGGCTAGGCCGCGCGGAGCGTTACCCGGCCCAACAAAACTGGCTACGCGGGCGCAAGCCTCTCCGCTGCTTTACCTAGGTCACTCGTTGTACCTTTGCCGGGCTATGCTTCAGCTCCCTGACTTGCCCGCCTGCACCGGCGGCACCCTGCTCCAAACGCCCGCCAAGGCAACGCCTATTCATCAGCTGCTCATCGACAGCCGCCGTGTAGGCCAGCCAGCGGGTGAGTTGTTCTTCGCCCTGCGCGGTCCGCGCCACGATGGGCACCGTTATCTGGCCGAGCTGTACGGCCGCGGGGTGCGGCTATTTGTAATTGAGCAGGAGGAAGCCGTAACGGGTGGCCTAGGAGCTTTTCCCGAAGCCGGTTTTCTGCTGGTGCCGGATGCCCTCCGGGCGCTGCAGGCCGTGGCGGCTTGTCATCGGCAGCAGTATCGCCTGCCGGTGTTTGGCATCACGGGGTCCAATGGCAAAACCATTGTAAAGGAGTGGCTGGCCCAGCTGCTGAGCCCCGATGAGCTGATTTGCAAAAGCCCGCTGAGTTTCAATTCGCAGGTAGGCGTGCCGCTGAGCGTGTGGGAGCTGAACCCCACGCACACGCTGGGCATCTTCGAGGCCGGCATATCCGAGCCGGGAGAAATGGCGCGTCTGGCCCGCGTTATTCAGCCTACGCTAGGCCTGTTCACCAACCTGGGCACGGCCCACGATGCCGGCTTCACGTCTGCCCGCCAGAAGACGGAGGAGAAAATGCAGCTCTTCCGCCACGTAGAAACCCTTTTCTACTGCGCCGACCATACGCTTATTCACGAGGTGGCCCACGCGCAGTTGGATACTCGCCGAACGGTATTCTGCGCTTGGACGCGCCAACGCGGGTTATTCGAGGATAAGCAGGCCGATCTGCTCATTACCATGCACGAAGCCTCTGCCGACCGTACCGTCGTGCGCGTGGAGCGCGCTAGGCCACTGCCCCAGGAGCACACGTTCACGCTGCCTTTCGCCGATGAGCCTTCCGTAGAAAATGCGCTGCATGGGCTTTCGGTGCTGCTCTGGCGCCAGGTGGCACCCGCCGAAATCCAGCGCCGCCTCGACCGATTGCAGCCCGTGGCCATGCGCCTGGAGATGAAGCAGGCCCTCAACGACTGCTACATCCTCGACGACACTTATAACAATGACTTGGCCGGTCTTAGCCTGGCCCTCGATGCCCTGGCCCGCCAGCCGCGCCGTGGCCGCCGCACCCTCATTCTGTCTGATGTGCTGGAATCGGGCCTCGCCGGCGCCGATTTGTATGCGCGCGTGGCCGCGCAGGCTACTGCTCATGGGGTAGAGCGCCTTATTGGCGTTGGGCCGGAAATCAGTCAGAATAAAAATGCCTTTGCCGGACTGGAAACAACCTTCTATGCCGATACAGAAGCCTTCCTGAGCAACTTTCAGCCTGATCGGTTTCGTCACGAAACCATTCTGGTAAAAGGAGCTCGCCGCTATGGTTTCGAGCGGATTGTGGCCGTGTTTCAGCAGAAAATACATGGCACGGTGCTGGAGGTAAACCTTGATGCGCTGGTGCACAACCTCAACTTCTACCGCCGCCGTCTGCAGCCGGATGTCAAGCTGATGGTGATGGTGAAGGCCTTCGCGTATGGCAGCGGGTCCTACGAAGTCGCCAATCTGCTCCAGTTTCATCGGGCCGATTACCTGGCAGTGGCCTACACCGATGAAGGCGTGGACCTGCGTCAGCATGGTATCAGCCTGCCCATCATGGTCATGAATCCGTCGCCGGATTCTTTCCAGAAGCTGCGGCAGTATCATCTAGAGCCCGAAATCTACTCCTTCGAGCTGCTCGATGCGTACCTCGCGGCGGCTCAGGAAGGCCCGCTGCCCGCCATGCACCTCAAGCTTGATACCGGCATGCGCCGCCTGGGCTTTGCTGAGGAAGATGTACCGGCGCTTTGTCAGCTGCTCCAAACCCACGTAGGCCACCTGCGCGTCGCCAGCGCCCTCACACACCTGGCTGGCGCCGATGAAGAGCAGCACAACGACTTCTCGCGTCAGCAATTAGCGGCCTTCCACCGCATGACGCCCCAACTGGAAGCCGCTCTAGGCTACTCTATCCTCAAGCATGCTCTCAACTCGGCCGGCATTGTACGCTTCCCAGAGGCCCAACTGGATATGGTGCGCCTCGGCATCGGGCTATATGGCGTAGAGGCCACTGGCCGCGAGCAGGAAGCCCTGCGCCCCGTGAGCACATTGCGGACTACTATTTCACAAATCAAAACCCTGCCAGCCGGCCATACTGTGGGCTATGGCCGCCGTGGCCAGGCCCAGCCGCACGAGCGCCGCATTGCTACCCTAGCTATCGGCTACGCCGATGGTTACGACCGGCGCTTCGGCAACGGGGCCGGGCACGTCTTGGTTAGGGGCAACCGTGCCCCCTTAATCGGCAATGTCTGCATGGATATGTGCATGGCCGATGTCACGGGCATCCCCGAAGCACAGGCCGGCGACCTGGCGGTAATATTTGGGGAGGGCCTGCCGCTGCCGGAGCTGGCTGCCCAAATCGGCACGATTCCCTATGAGTTGCTTACCAATGTAAGTGAGCGGGTAAAACGCGTTTTTGTGGCGGAGTAGCAGCTTGCATAGCTAGCACAACCAAAGAATAGTCTTCTAAAAATACTTATAGCCTAGATGCTTATTTATCAGACTATAAGTAATAATTTTGACCCCTCAAATTGAATAGTTGGAATTGCGCAAATGAGCTTTTCTAGTCTGTTTAGCCGCTTTAAGCATCGGCAGAATCCTAGAGTAGAATAGTTTCACCTCAGCCAACAGCCAGCATAGTGCACTAGGCAAAGCAACAAATCCTGGTAAGCCAGCTTGCCTTGCTGTTCTAGGCCACTCAGGTTTGTATTCTCTCACGCTAGGATGACTATTCTGGGACGATGGAGACTGTTCCTTGTCTGAATTTTGACTTATGTAGCGTAGGCTGCAGTACCCGTAAAGCCACATGCTGTGGTGGCTAAAAGTGAACATACACAGCGTTACTTGTAACGAATCACATGAATACACTTGTACGCTTGCCATGGTGGCGGCAGGGCCTGGTTTGGCTCGTGCTTCTGCTCACAATGGCCACGCGCACCTTGGCCGATGATGCGCCGGCTCCTCTTGATGGCTACTGGAAAGGACCTTTAAAGGTGCCCGGCGGGCAGCTGGAAGTAATTTTCCGGCTAATAAAGCTGACAGACGGCACCTACTTTGCGGCCATGGATGTGCCCTTGCAGAAGGTTAGCCGCATGCCCGTAGCCGTTTCGGTGCGCGGCGATACAGTTTCTATGTTGGCGGAAGAGGCGGGTAGCCGCTTTTTGGGTCGTATAACCTCCGATGGTAAGAAGATAGACGGCACCTGGAGTCAGCCGGGCTTTGCAGTTCCGATGACGCTGGAATTTGCACCCGCTACTATTAATACCAACCCTAAGGCACGCCTCACGCCGCCTTATCGCGAAGAAGAGGTGTTGTTCACGAATATCCCGGTAGACCTGCGGCTGGCAGGCATGCTGACTATTCCGGCGGGCCAAGGGCCGTTCCCGGCGGTAGTATTGGTGTCGGATGCAGGCGCTCAGGACCGGGACGAAACCATTGGCGACTACCGGGTGCTGGGTTCACTGGGCGATTATCTTACCCGGCGTGGCATTGCGGTGCTGCGCTTCGATGACCGCGGCGTAGGCCAGTCGGGTGGCACTATGGGAAAAGCTACGGCCCCCGATGTGGTATCGGATGTGCAGGCTGCGCTCAACTATCTGCGCACCCGGCCCGAAATTGATCTGGAGCATATGGGCGTAATCGGGCACGGAGAAGGTGGCAATGTGGCCCTCCTGGCAGCCTCCCAGCCGTTGCCCCCCAGCTTCGTCGTGACGCTGGCTGCTCCTGGCCTACCAGGCAAAGTATTGCTGGCGCAACGCCAGGCCAACACGCTGAAGGCTGCGGGCACCGCGCCTGCCCAGATAGATGAGGCCCTCAAAAAGCAGATGGCTATGTTCGATGTTATTCTGCAGTCGACCGACGCAGCACAAGCTCAGACCATGGTAGCCAATATGCTGCGCCAGAGCAACGCGTTGCTGGATGCCGCTGGAGCTCAGGAAAGTGCCCTCGACATGACTTCGCCGCACTATAAAGCATTCCTGACTTTCGACCCGACAGCTAAGCTAGGCGACGTGAAGTGCCCGGTATTGCTGCTCAACGGCACTGCCGACCTGAATGTAGGCGCCGATGCCAATCTGGCTATCCTAACCAAAAACCTGAAAAACAGCCCGAGCGTTACGCCCCGTAAATTGCCCGGCGTCAATCACCTATTCCAGGCCGACCCGTCGGAGTGGCCTCTCGTAAATGGGCAGCAAAAGGAGGTTTTCTCCCCCGCTGCACAAGAGGCCATTCGGGAGTGGATTGTACTGCAAACTAAGGCGGTTAAGGTCAAAAAATAGCTTCAGACTCAGCTGATAAGCTTAAGGCGGGACGAAGGAGCTTTACCTTTCGTCCCGCTTTACGTATGCGCAAAATCATCTTTTCCCTCTCTCCCTATATATGAAAAAGCAATTTCTTTCCCTGCTGGCTGCTACAGCCCTCCTGACAGCCTGCGGCGACCTGAAAAACCCCGAAACGAAAGATCAGCCCCAGGAAGCCACTGCCGATACGGCCGTAGTTTACCGTGATGGCAAAACTGCCGCCGATGCTGCTGGTGATGGTGCTTCCTCCGTGAGCAACTCCTGGGACATGACCAAAGCCGAGCTAGCGAATGAGAAGCTGGAAGAAATAGACCTACCCGAGGTATCGGTGCGCAGCAACGATGAGTACAACGTGTATGGCCTAGAGGAAAAAATCCTGTTCGACACGGACAAAGCTGAAATTAAGCCTACGGCTACCCGCGCTCTTGCTGAAATCAGCGGCTCTATCGGCCGTCGTTTCCGCGACAAGCAGGTTCGGGTGCTAGGCTTCGCTGACTCGCGTGGCGACAAAGCCTACAACCGTGAGCTGGCTGCCCAGCGTGCCGAGTCGGTGAAAAACTGGCTGGTGAAGAACGGACAGATGAAGGCAGAAAACGTTAGCATTGAGTCGTTTGGCGAATCAGCTCCGGCTGCTTCCAATGCCACGGCTGCCGGCCGTCAGGAAAACCGCCGCGTAGAAATTGCCGTGCGTAAGTAGGATCACGGATTCAGTCGGATTCGTCGAATTTCGCGAATTCAGAACCACACAAAAAAGCCGCTTGACGCAAGTCAAGCGGCTTTTTTGTGTGGTTCTGAATTCGGCTTGGCTAACCTATGATCAGCTTAATCCGACTGAATCTGTGATTAGTCTTTGAACATGTCTACTTCGGCCCGGATCATGGCGTTGTAGCGCTGTCCGTTGTTGGCGAGCGTAATAAGGCTCCAGCCGCGGCCAATGGTGTAGTTCCAGGTCCGACTCTCTTTAAATTCAAACGTAGGACGCAGAATCTGGCCGTAGGGCGTGTAGTTGTCCATGAAGTTGGTGGTGTAGAACTTATCACCGCTCACAATCCACTCCATAGCTACGAAGAAGCCTTCCTTGGGGGCTTCAATGTTGTACTGGGTCAGGTCGATGGTGTACCACTCGCCGCCTTTTGGTGCCGAAACCACGATGTTGTCGGTCAGCAAATCGGTGTTAGGCGAGTTGTAGTTGCCATCTGCCTTGTATAGCCGCACCCGGAACGGCTCACGTGGGAAACCGTTTTCACCGATATAGAACGACACGGAGCGCACGTTGCCGAGGTTTTTACCCTTATCGTTCTTCACGAAGAAAGCATACTGGCTGCCGGGCATCCCCTGAATCATGCCTTCGCCGGGCGTGGTCGACTTAGAGCCCAGGTCCAGGTTTTTGATTTTGACGGAGCTGGTTACTTTCACCTCTTTCAGCGCAATAGCACGCTTAGGTACCTCAATAATCATATCCTGCACCTTAATGCCGGGTTTGATCAGTACTGCCTTGCGGAAATAGCCCAGGGCATTAATAATGAGGGAGTCCTGAGGGTTCTTCTCCGGCATAGCCAGCTGGAAGTAGCCGTACTCGTTGGTGAGAGCACCAGTCTGTTCCTCGCGTAGGCCTATAGAGGCAAACGGAATAGGCTCTTTGGACTTTTCGTCCACGATACGGCCTGATATTTTGTTTTCCTGTGCAAAACCAAGTGCCGGCAGGAGTAAAGCAAAAAAGAGAAGAGAGAGTACGCGTTTGAGCATATGCAGGCAGAATAAGACTATGCCAAAACTACAATGAATTCGGCCATCAACTACAATGTCTCATAGAATATTTATAGTTGTGCAATTTGTTGGAAGAATAGTTATAGGCCAGAGTGTGACCATTTTGTCCTCTTCTTAGGCAGGTAAGAATTGTGGCTTTTGGCCGAAACCTAAAAGGGTGGTACCTTTGTTTAAAGTAAGTCTAAATAATCCTCCCGCCCGTGTCCACTCGTTCCACTAGTGCCTTGCCCGCCATTCCCCGTAGCGTGAAAGATTTACGTTTGGGCGAAACCGGCACTATCTGCTGCTTAAAAGACCCCGAAATGGCCCTCAAGCTGTTAGAAATGGGCTGCATTCCGGGTACGCAAGTGCGAATGAACAGCCGGGCTCCGTTGGGTTGCCCGATTACGCTGGTAGTAGGTGAGAGCGAAGACTATACCTTATCGTTGCGGGTAAGTGAAGCCGCAACCATATTCCTGAAATAGCACAGTAGAATGGCAGGGGTGGAACTCATTACCGGCCGGGCTGGCGCAGGCGCATCGGCCGCCGTACTGGAAGCTGCCTCTCCTCGCCACCCTGGCGCCCTCACGCGGATTGCGCTGATTGGCAACCCGAACTCGGGCAAAACTTCGCTCTTTAATCAGCTGACGGGTCTAAACCAGAAGGTTGGCAATTTCCCTGGGGTAACCGTCGACCGTAAAACGGGCGTCAGTCAGCTTACCTCGCAGCTTCGGGCCGAAATTATAGATCTGCCCGGTACCTACTCGCTCTACCCGAAGAGTCTGGATGAGAAGGTTATCACAGACCTGCTCTACGACAGAACCAGTTCTCAGTACCCCGATTTTGTAGTGGTAACGGCCGACGCTAGCAATTTGCGTCGGAACCTCCTGCTATTTACACAGCTCGCCGACCTAGGCCTGCCGGCGGTACTAGCCCTGAATATGATGGATGTGGCGGCACAGCACGGCGTCAACATCGACATTCAAGCCTTGCAGCAGGAGTTGGGTGTACCTATTATCCCGATGAATGCTCGCAAGGGCATTGGTATTGCGGCCCTCAAGATTGTGATGGCGCAGATGCTGGATGCCCCGGCTACGCATTTCTACGAGTTGCCGGAGGAACTGCTGCCTATGCTACGGCAGATTCGCTACTATTTTAACCTGCACAACGACTACCTGGCGCTGCACTATGCGCATCAGTTTCGTCAGATCAGCTTCCTGACGCCCGACGACCGGGCTTACATCGGGGAGCTGGTGCAACAATACAACTTCGAGGCTACGCCGCGCCAGGCCCAGGAAACCATTGACCGGTACGCCCGCATCAATGATATTCTGCTCAACACCGTGTCGGTGACCCGCACGGTGCGCAACGAGCCGTATAGCAACCGCCTCGATAAAGTGCTGACCCACAAGGTATGGGGCTACCTGATTTTCTTTGGGGTGTTGTTCCTGATGTTCCAGGCCGTATTTGCCTGGGCCAGCTACCCCATGGAGCTTATCGATCAAGGTGTGGCCTGGATTAATAGCCTGATCCAGACCAACTTCGACGGGCCTCTGGTGAACCTGCTTACCGAAGGGGTGCTGGCAGGCCTAGGCGGGGTCCTGATCTTTATTCCGCAGATTGCCTTGCTCTTTGCTTTTATAGCGGTGCTGGAAGAAACGGGCTACATGGCGCGCGTCACGTTCATGATGGACCGCATCATGCGCAAGTTTGGGCTGAACGGGAAAAGCATCGTGCCCCTGATTTCCGGGGTGGCCTGCGCGGTGCCGGCCATCATGAGCGCGCGCACCATCGAAAACTGGAAGGACCGGATGATTACCATCTTCGTCACGCCCTTGATGAGCTGCTCGGCCCGGATTCCGGTGTATACGGTGCTGATAGGCCTAGTGGTGCCCGACGAGCCGGTACTGGGGATTTTCAATTTGCGCGGCTTTGCCTTAATGGGGCTGTACTTGCTGGGCTTCCTGGCCGCCATCTTATCGGCGTGGGCCATGAAGGCACTGATGAAAACCAAAGAGCGCAGCTACTTCATCATGGAGTTTCCGGTGTACCGCTGGCCACGCTGGAAAAACGTGGGCATCACCATTGTGGAGAAGGTAAAAGCCTTTGTTTTTCAGGCCGGTAAGGTTATTCTGGCCATTTCCATACTGCTCTGGGTGCTGGCTTCCTATGGCCCCTCCGATCAGCTGGAACAGGCCGAAAAACGAGCCAGGACAGAAGGACAGGCCAAAGGCCTAACGGCTACTGAAATTGATTCGCACGTGGCATCACAGAAGCTGGAGAGCTCCTACGCTGGCCACTTTGGGCACCTGATTGAGCCGGCCATTCGGCCGCTGGGCTTCGACTGGAAGATTGGCATATCCTTGCTTACTTCTTTCGCAGCCCGCGAGGTGTTCGTCGGAACGATGTCGACCATCTACAGTGTAGGCCAGGATGCGGATCAGCTGACGGTGCAGCAGAAGCTGGCGGCCGAGAAAGATGCCAATGGCCAGCCGTTCTTCACGCCGGCGCGGTCCTTTTCCTTGCTGATATTCTATGTGTTTGCGATGCAATGCATGAGCACGCTGGCTGCCACGTACCGCGAAACCAAAGGCTGGCAGTGGCCCTTGATGCAATTGCTCTACATGACTGGCCTAGCGTACTTCTCCTCGCTGCTGGTGTATCAACTCATGAAGTAATACTGGCCTACAAGCCATGTAGCAACCGAGCCTCTGCGGTCAGTCCACCAAGACTAACCACAGAGGCTCAGTTGCTAAAGCAGTGGCGCGGTTACTTACCAATCAGGAAAACGGCGGGCTGCTTATGGATTTCGGGCAGCTTGCCTTTCCAACCGGCCACCGTGTCAGTCCGGACATACTCGTTCTCGGCGGTGAGGCTGGCCGCGATGCACAGGCGCGTGCCTGGGTGCAGCGTGGTCAGGAGGTCTTCCAGCAGCGGCATGTTGCGATACGGCGTCTCGATGAAAAGCTGGGTCTGATGCTGGGTCAGGGCCTGTTTTTCCAGCGTTTTGATGGCGGCCATGCGCTGGCTGCGCTCAATGGGCAGGTAGCCGTGAAAGGCAAAGCTCTGCCCGTTCATGCCGGAAGCCATCAGGGCCAGCAGGAGCGAAGAGGGGCCTACGAGCGGCACCACCCGAATGCCCACTTGGTGGGCCCGGCGCGCCAGCTCCGCGCCGGGGTCTGCAATGCCGGGGCAGCCGGCTTCTGAAATTACGCCGGCATCTTGGCCATTGAGCACAGGCTCCAGCGCCGCCTGAATTTGGGCTTCGGTGCTGTCTTTATCAATCACGCTGATGCGCAGGCTCTCGATGACGTGCTGCGGAGCCACACTTTTGATGAAGCGCCGCGCCGTACGCGCATTTTCTACCAGAAAATACGTCAGGTCTGCGCAGGTACTCCCGATCTGAGGCGGCAGCACCTGCGTAGCTGTATCCTCGGCCAGGATGGTAGGAATGAGATAAAGCGTGCCTTTCAAGGGAGAAATTTAGTAGGAAGGGAAAGCTGAAATGCTGTGAAAAGATGGCCAGAGTGGCCTAGAGGCTAGCTTGGCCTAGCCCTGTGTAGCAAACGCCTGCACCAGCGAAAATACGGCGTCGGGCGCTTCGGCATGTACCCAATGGCCAGCATTCACAACGGTTTCAACCTGAGAATTGGGGAAAATGGCCGGAATGCCATACAGCTTGTCTTCGGTTGTGATGTAGTCTGATTTGCCGCCCCGGATGAACAGCGCCGGCTTCAGAAACGGTTTGTCGCTGCTGATTTCGGCGCCCAAATCCTCCATGTGTTCCGTTAGGGCGGCCAGATTTTGCCGCCACGCAAACGTGTTGTCTTCTTGGCGGTACAGGTTCTTGAGCAGGAACTGCCGGACACCGGGCTGCGGCACATGTTGGGCCAACGCTTCTTCAGCCTGTTGCCGGCTTTCGAGTGTGGCAACCGGAACGGCATTCAGGCCAGTCAGAATATCATCCTGGTGATGCATGGTGGAAGCACGCGGCGCAATATCTACTACCACCAACCGCGCCAACCGGTCCGGGTAATCCAGCGCAAAGCGCATGGAGGCTTTGCCGCCCATGCTATGGCCTAGCAACGTAGTGGTGGCGCCATCCAGCTGCAGATGGTCGAACAGGCCTAGGATATCCTGCGACATGAGCTCGTAGGAATGCTCGGCCGAGTGGAAGGAGCGGCCGTGGTTGCGCAAATCGGCTACGATAACGCGGTGGCCAGCTTCGGCCCAGCGCCGGGCCAGCGTCTGCCAGTTATCAGAGAAACCAAATAGACCATGAAGAATAACCAGAGGAGCGCCCTGGCCCATTTCGCGGAAGTGAAGAAGCATAGCCAGAAATACGGTAGTGAGGCGGCAAAGGTCGGAAGCCGGCGCCACAAACGTGCGCGTTCCTTACTCGTAGCGGGCCGCCGGCAGCGTTACGGAAACAGTAGTGCCCTGGCCCTCGGTGCTTTCAATGTGCAGCACGCCGCCCTGCCGCTGCGCGAAAGCACGGCACAACAGCAGGCCTAGGCCAGTGCCCGAACGCGGACCGTACTTAGGCAGAACAGGAGTATTGGTGTCCTGAAGGCCTTTTAGCTGTTCCGGCGTCATGCCGGAGCCTGTGTCCGCCACACTCAACTGAACAACGGCCTCCGCCGACGTGCTGGCCAGCAGCTGAATGCTGCCTTCGGGCGGTGTAAACTTCAGCGCATTGCCGATAAGGTTGCGCAGAATAGTGCGCGTCATGTGCGGATCGGCCCACACTGCTAGGTTAGGGGCGTAATCAATGCGCAACGAAATCTGCTTGGCCTCGGCAGAAGCGCTATACAGACTCACCATCTCCACCAGCAGCTCCGACACGGGCAGGCGCGCCGGTCGGAAGGCCAGTTCACCGGTCTGGCTGACGGCCCAGTTCAGCAGGTTGTCGAGGAGGCTGTTCAGGTTCTGGGCGGCCTGACGTACCATATCAGGCAGGCGACGCAGGCCCTGCTCATCACCACGCTGCAAGTAGAAGTCAATCAGCTCCGTAACGCCCGCAAAGGAAGTCACGGGCCCGCGTAAATCGTGGGCTACAATGGCGTAGAGGCGGTCTTTTGAGGCAGCCAGCTGGCGTAGCTCGTGGGTGGCTTCCTGCAGCGCTTCGTTGTTTTTGGCAAGCGCCGAGCGGCTTTGGCGCAGCTGGGTATACAGGATAGCCATGCCGCCCAGGCCGAAGAGGAGCAAGGCTACGGCGCCCCAAAGCTCACGGTTATGGCGCTGGTCGGTCTGGCTGCGTTGAGTTAGTAGCCGGATCTGATATTCTTTCTCAGCCGTCTCGTAGCGTGTTTGTAAGGCGGCCAGCGTCTGGAGTCGGGAGCGGCTGTTGAGGCTGTCGTTGAGCTGCTGGTAGCGGGTTTGCCATTCGAACGCTTTCCCGAACTGCCGCCAGGTAGCATGAATTTCCGACAGCAGCTTGTAGGCCTCCAGTACGCCTTCTTTGTAGTCAATTTGCCGCGCTGTTTCCAGCGCCCGGCGCGTGAGCTGTTCTGCTTCCGTAATCTTTCTTTTTTGAATCAGGACGGAGGCCAGCATTTCCAGGTTGCCCGCCTCGAAGCGGGGGCGGGCCAGGGGCTCAATCAGCGTGATGGACTCCCGAAGAAGGCCTTCGGCCGTATTGAGCTGGCCCATCTGCTGATAGTAAGAGCCCATATCGGCCAGATACAGGGATTCGCCTGCCAGGTCGCCGGTAGTGCGGGAGAGCTGCAACGCCCGGCGGGTGTACAGTAAGCCTTCTTCCTGCTTTTGGAGGCTGAAATACAGGTTGCCGAGGTTGCCAAATAACAGGATCTGCGTGTGAGGCCGCACACCGGGCTGGTAGGCCAGGTCCAGCGCCCGCCGATAGTTCAGCAGGGCCGCGGTGGTATCGTTGCGCTCGTGATGGACGCCACCCATGCCCGTGTAGCTACGCACCATGCCATCGGTATTGCGCAAGCGGCGGGCCAGCGACAGGGCTTGCTGCTGGAGCTGCAACGCATGAGGGCCTTCGGAAAGATTGGCGTAGCAGCTACTGAGCACCAGCAAACTCCGGAGCAGGCCGGGCTGGTCGTGGAGGCGGCGGGCCAGCGTTACGGCCTGTTCGCCGTAAGTCAGCGCCTGGCTGGGGGCCGAGTCGTGGAGCTCATAGCACAGCAACGCCAGCCGTCGTACCCGGCCGGTATCGGCCGGTTGGGTAGCTAGCTGACGTTGGATAGCTTCTACATTTGGCTCCAGGCTGGTTTGTCCAAATCCTGGAAATACAATGAGCAGCAACCACAAAAGCAAAAAGCGCTGCATCAAATCAAATAAGCACAAAGAGAGGTCTACAAATATATAGAGCTATACGCTAGTTATACCGAGTTAAAATCAGGTTTCATCGAATAATATACCGATAGCACGGTAGCCTATCATCTTGAACGCCAAATTCTTTCATCTCGTGTGTAGACACACCTTTTAAAGTGCCAGCCTGACTGACCTAGACGATGCAGAACCAGCGCTGCCGGTGTTCCAGTGGTGTATTGCGCAAGAATTCTGCTACCGGTGCAAGCTTGGTAAGTAAGGACGTAAGTGTGAGCACCTCACCGGTCTGCAAGTGCAGTTTCAGGTACTCATAATTGCTCCAAAACATGCGGCGCGAGGTGCAGGTTACCCATTCTACCCGCACCAAGTCGCTTTTGGAGAACGGGATGCGCACTCGCTCTTCGTACACTTCCAGTACGTTTTGTTTAGGGTCGAAGACCAGGGTAGTGTGCAGGTTGCGGGCGTAGTATTGGGCGTGCAGCAGTAGGGCAGGCAGGGAAAATCCCAGCACCACAGAAGCCAGCAGGATAAGCAGCACCAGCTCGTAGGTGGATATGGTGCCTATGTAGAAGAAGGACATCAGAAACGGCATGCCTACGCCCAAGCATAGGAGCGGCCAGAAAGCCAGGGCAAATTGCCGCAAAAATGTAGGCCGGTACACGCGGCTTTTGCTGGCGAAAAAGCTGGTGATAAAGCGCAAGCCTACCGCCATAAGCGTGATGGCGGCCGCTGCTTCCAGCAACGGCCGCAGAAAAGGAATCAGCTTCACAAGGGGAGTGGCCTAGCGCACCGAAATCCAGGGCTCCCCAGCAACGTGCTCGCGCAACCGGCCAAAGGTCTCCAGCTGCAAGCCGTACTGCTCGAAAATAGCCTGTACCTCGGCCTCGCCGCCGGGCTCCACGCACACCAGCAAGCCACCGGAAGTCTGCGGGTCGCAGAGCCAGGCGCGCTGCTCGTCGGTGATTTTGCCAATTTTATGGCCGTACGAATCCCAGTTGCGAACCGTGCCGCCGGGTACGGAGCCCTGGGCACGGTACTCCTCGGCCTCCGCAATAAGGGGTACTTTGCTGAACTCCACCTCTGCCGTGAGGTTGCTGCCTTCGCACACTTCGGAAAGGTGGCCTAGCAGCCCGAAACCCGTAACGTCGGTCATGGCGCGCACGGCGGCAACCTGGCCTAGCGCCTGCCCAATCTTATTGAGCTGCATCATGCTGTGCGGGGCCAGTTGCTCGTGCTCGGGGCGCAATATGCCGCGCTTCTGAGCCGTGGTGAGCATGCCTACGCCCAAAGGCTTGGTGAGGTAAAGCTCGCAACCGGCCGTAGCGGTGTCATTTTGTTTGAGATTTTTGATGTCGAGCAGGCCCGTAACCGCCAAGCCAAAAATGGGCTCCGGCGAGTCGATGCTGTGGCCGCCAGCCAGCGGGATGCCGGCTTCGGCGCAGATGCTGCGGCTGCCTTCAATTACGCGGCGCGCTACTTCCGGCGCCAGCTTATCAATAGGCCACCCCAGCACAGCAATGGCCATGACGGGCCGGCCGCCCATGGCGTACACGTCGGAAATAGCATTGGCCGAGGCAATGCGGCCGAAATCGTAGGCATCATCCACAATCGGCATGAAAAAGTCGGTGGTGCTGATGATGGCCTGCCCTCCGCCGATATCGTACACGGCGGCATCGTCGCGGGAGGAGTTGCCTACCAGCAGCTTGCTGTCATGGGGTTGCGGAATGCTGGTGTGCAGAATCTGATCCAGCACCTTGGGCGCAATTTTGCAGCCGCAGCCCGCGCCGTGGCTGTACTGGGTCAGGCGGATCTGGTCGGTGGTTTCGGAAGTAGCGGACATAGGAGCAGAGGTGTTGCGGATTAGTTAGTATTCCCAGTTGGCGTTTTGCAGCACCACCCGGTAGCCATCGGGGTCTTCGAACGTGAGGCCCTGCAGGTCCCAATAAGGATTGTAGGCCACTACCGGCGCAAAACCGTGCGCCTGCATTCGTTCGATGGCGGCCTGCCATTCCGGGCGGTTCGGCAGGTAAAATACGAGTAAGTGTTCGGCAGAAGGTGCAAGTGGTGCCGAGTGGTGGTGTTGCACCGTAAACTCTAAGTGGTACGGTGCCTGCGGGTGGCCTAGCATTACGCCATCAAACCCATCATGATTGGAAAAAGAGCAGATTTCCGTCAAGCCCAATCCGTCGCGGTAAAAAGTCAGGAGTGGGCCTAGAGCATTGGTTGGCCGTGCTACGCGCAACTTCGGAATCATGCGAAACAGACTTAAGAAGAGAAACCGGATTTACGCATAGCCTGCAGTACTAACTCCGCATTCACGGTTGGGTCGCAGGTGTCGGAGCTGACGCGGGTTATGGGCCGGCTTTCCAGCCCGTGGCTGTACGTTTTATCGTAGTAGTCGAGTACGAGGCTCACCATCTTCTCCATGTCTTCTTCGCCGATGGCCGACAGCGCCTCTTTCGTGGCCAGGCCACCCAGGCGCTTCCGGATTTTGAGAATAGAAGCGGCCAGAGCCGCCGGGTCCTGACGGCCGTATTCTTCGGCCAGCTTGCGCACGCGCACTTCCCGCGGAATGTCCAGCACCAGCAGCGGAGCCTGCATCATTTGCGCGAATAGAGGAGGCGGCACGTGCACGCCGCCAATGGTGCGGCTCTCGTCCTCCACCCAAATGGGGCCAGCCTCGGGCAGTGCGCTCAAAACAGCGGCCAGGTTGTTCTCGAACTGCTCCTGCGTGGGCTGCGTGGGCTGACCAATGCTACCGAAAGCGGAGCCTTTGTGGTGCGCAACGCCTTCGAGGTCGATGATAGGCTGCTGCTGGGTCCGTAGCGCGTGCAGCACGTCGGTTTTGCCGGAGCCCGTGAGGCCACCCAGCACGAGCAGTGGCCTAGGCCGCTCAAATTCCTGCAGTACCCAGCGGCGGTAGTCTTTGTAGCCTTTTTCCAGCAACTGCACCTGAAAGCCGGCCAGCTCCAGCAGCCAGAGCACCGCTCCGCTGCGCATGCCACCGCGCCAGCAGTGCACGCGCACCTGCTTATTGGGGGCCAGCTTTTTGACCTGCCTCACCATCTCGCTCATCTTCGGCCCGAAGAAATCGAGGCCTAGCAGCACAGCTTTATCCTGGCTGACTTGCTTGTAAGTAGTGCCAATGCGCGCGCGCTCCTCATCCGTAAACAACGGGAAGCTCAGGGCACCCGGAATGTGTCCGTGCTGGTACTCGATAGGAGCGCGCACGTCCAGGATGGGAGCATCAGCGGAGCCTTGCAGAAAATCGGAAAGAGGAGAACGGGGCATAGGTGGCCTAGAACGAAAGGCTGCGCCAAGGAGCACAGAAACAGAGGAGACACCCCTGGGCAGCACAGGGTTTCAAGGTGTCGAAATATGTATGCTAGGCCAGCTGTCGGCGGTAGAGCTGAATGGTATTTTCCAGCCCCAGGTACAAAGCGTCGCAAATCAGGGCGTGGCCGATGCTGACTTCAGCCAGACCTGGCAGATTCTGGTGCAGATAGGCCAAGTTATCAAGGTCGAGGTCGTGGCCGGCATTGAGGCCCAGGCCTAGTTCCTGCGCCAGCTCAGCCGCCGCCCGGTAGCTGCGGATAGCCGCGGCCGGGTCCTGCGGATACTGGCGGGCGTAGTCTTCGGTATAGAGCTCAATACGGTCGGTGCCGGTGGTAGCGGCGGCGCGCACCATGTCCAGGTCGGGGTCGAGGAAGATGCTGACGCGGCAGCCTAGCTCCTTCAGCTCCCGCACAATACCCTGCAGATATTCCTGGTGCTGAATGGTGTCCCAGCCGGCATTGGAGGTAATGGCATCGGGCGCGTCGGGGACCAGGGTCACCTGCTCGGGCCGCACTTCGCGCACCAGGTCCATAAAGTCGGGCGTGGGGTTGCCCTCAATATTGAATTCCGTGGTTACCACTGCTTTCAGGTCACGCGCATCCTGGTAGCGGATGTGGCGCTCATCGGGCCGCGGGTGCACCGTAATGCCTTGGGCGCCAAACCGCTCACAGTCGCGGGCGGCCTGCAGCAGATCGGGGCGGTTGTGGCCACGGGCGTTCCGCAGGGTGGCAATTTTATTTATGTTTACGCTAAGCTTCGTCATACGTCGGGGTGAGCTGAACGGGTGGTACGTGGTCAAAGATACAACCCCAAACAGCCTAGGCCATTTTCCGGTTACCGCCCTGCTATATCAGCCGCTTTACGCTGGCCCTCGTTGAGGAAACCCACGGGCTTCCAGAAAGAGTTTTGGGCCCGGTGGCCTGTAGCCAGAACTGGCCTAGCGCGGCCTGTCTCGTGAATAACCCGTAATCTTGCACCTTCCTTACCTCGATACTTATGGCTCTCAAAGAAACCATCGACGCCGATATCAAAAAGGCCATGCTGGCCAAAGACAAAATGCGCCTCACGGCCCTGCGCAGCATTAAGTCGCAGATTATGCTGGCCGAAACGGCCGAAGGCCAGCACGGCGCGGCCCTCACGCCCGACGCCGAAATGAAGCTGCTGACCAAAGCCGCCAAGCAGCGCCGCGAAGCTGCCGAAACCTATCAGAAGCAATTCCGCTCCGATCTGGAGGAAGTGGAGCTGGCCGAGTTGGCCATTATTGAAGAATACCTGCCGCAGCAGCTTTCTGAGGCCGATTTGGTAGAGAAACTGGTAGCCATTATTCAGCGCGTTGGCGCTACTGGTCCATCAGACCTGGGCAAGGTAATGGGCGTAGCGGCCCGCGAGCTGGCTGGCCAAGCCGATGGCCGCGCCATTTCGCAGACTGTCAACAACCTGCTCAATAACACCAACCTCTAAAGATAGAATTGTGAAGTAGTGAATTTGCCGTTCTGTTGGCGCATTCTAGGCCAGTAGAACAGCAAACGCACCACTTCACCATTTCACCACTTCACCTCATGTCTGCCTTCGACCTGCTGTTGCTACTGCCTTTGGGCATTGGAGCTGTGAAGGGCTACCGTCGAGGCTTGGTCCTAGAAGTGGCCTCGTTGCTGGCCTTCGTATTGGGTGCCATTGGTGGCCTAGCCCTTCTCAACGATGCTATTCCGCTGGTTCGGCACTACGTAGGCGAGGCTTTCGGGCTATTGCCGTTGGTGTCGTTTCTGCTGGTGTTTGCCGCCATTGTGTGGGGCGTGCATCTGCTGAGCAGCTTCATTAAAACAGCCGTGCATCTTACGCCGTTGGGCGTGCTTGATAATCTGGGCGGCGCGGCCAGTGGCGTACTGAAATGGGTGCTGGGGCTGAGCTTGCTGCTGCACGGTATAGGCCTAGCGGGCCTCAACTTAGTGTCGCCGCAATTGGTGGCGCAGTCGCAGGTGCTGCCGTGGGTGCAGCAGGCCACGCCGGTGGCGCTGCAGGTGGTGAGCTTCGTGATGCCATTTGCGGGCACACTGCTGGAGCGGCTCCGAGGCGTATTCTAAGCCCAAGAGTGGCCTAGAAGCGCCTGGAACCAGGTCCAATATCTGCCCACGAATACTCTGACTATGCTTGCTGATGCGTTTGCTGCTGCTCGATAACTTCGATTCTTTCACTTACAACCTGCTGGATTATTTCCGGCAGTTGGAGTGCGAGGTGCTTGTGCGTCGCAATGATGTGTCGCTGGAGTCGTTGGAGGAGCTGAAATTTGAGGGTATAGTGCTTTCGCCAGGGCCCGGCACGCCACAAGAAGCCGGTATTCTAGGCCAGGTGATTGAGGCCTGGCACCAACGGGTGCCTATGCTGGGCGTTTGTCTGGGCCACCAGGCGCTAGGCCAGTTCTTCGGGGCGGAGCTTACGCGCGGCGCCCTGCCCATGCACGGCAAAGTGTCAGAAATTGAGTGGATGCAGCCGGATGCGCTCTGGCAAGATCTGCCGGCCCGAATGCCCGTGACGCGGTATCATTCGCTGATACTACAGCACCTGCCGCCGGCGTTGGAGGTCTTGGCCTGCACCGTCGACCTGCACCAGGAAATTATGGCATTTCGTCATCAGTCTCTTCCCTTATATGGCGTGCAGTTCCACCCCGAAGCCCTGCTCACGCCCGACGGATTGGCATTGTTAGGCAATTGGGTCAAGAGTTGTATCATTGCACAGACCGGTTCGGCTCCTGTTTCCGGCAGTAGTCACCCCTGAGAAAATGGAATTGCAGATAAAACAGAAAAACGATTTTCAGTACGTAGAGGAAGGCACCGGCGAAGTGCTCTTGCTGCTGCACGGCCTGTTTGGCGCCCTAAGCAACTGGCAAGATGTAGTGGCGGAGTTCAGCGCCGATTACCGGGTAATTATTCCCCTGCTTCCTATCTATGATATGCCACTGACCAAAGCCGGGGTGCCTGGCCTAGTACAGTTCGTAGAAGATTTTCTGGCCGAAATAGGCCTGACGGAGCCGTGCACGGTGCTGGGCAACTCCCTCGGCGGACATGTGGCCCTGGTATACACGTTGCGCAACCAGGCCCGCGTAAGCCGGCTGGTACTCACGGGCAGCAGTGGCTTGTTTGAGGATGGCATGGGCGGCTCATTCCCGAAGCGTGGCAACTACACGTACGTGCAGGAGAAAGTGGCCTACACTTTCTATGATCCTACTGTAGCCACCCGTGAGCTGGTAGATGAGGTGTTCAATGTCACGAACTCTAACTCTAAGTGCCTGCGTATTATTAGTATAGCCCGCTCCGCACAGCGCCACAATCTCTCCAAAGAGCTGCACAAAATACAGGTGCCTACACTGCTTGTTTGGGGGTTGAATGATACCATTACTCCGCCCGTAGTCGCGCATGAGTTCAACCGCCTATTGCCCAACTCAGAGCTGCGCTTTCTGGACCATTGCTGCCACGCGCCCATGATGGAGCGCCCGCAGGCGTTCAATCAGCTGCTGCACCAGTTTCTGGTAAAAAACCAGATCGGGGTAAACTCCGTTGGTTGATACAACAGAAAGGAGGAAAAACGAGTTTAACCACTGACTGCAACCATAGGCCAGTTCATTCGCTCTTTTGCTTGCCTGAGTGTATAGTTATCCGGTAAAAAACTTTTCTTTGAATTGGTAGGCCAGTCGTGCGTGCTGCTTCTTGTTTTCTGTTCTCTTCCCACCGCCCGATGCATTCAATGATAGCCGAAGACCTGCTGAATCAGATGATTCCGCCACTTAAGCTGACGGATTCGACGGAAAAGGCTGCTCGGTGGCTCGAGGAATTTCACGTAGGCCAGTTGCCGGTGCTCGAAAACCGGCAGTATCGCGGCCTGATTACAGAAGCAAACCTGATTGATTCGGACAAACCCGATCAGCTGCTGGCCGATGTGCCGTTGGGCTATGCGGATGTGCATGTGCAGCACGATCAGCATTTCTATTCCATTATAGAGTTGGCGGTGCAGAACAATGTGCAGCTGGTTCCGGTCCTTGATGACCAGCAAGAGTACATGGGCGTAGTCACAGTTAGCGATACGCTGGCTGCTTTTGGTAAGGTGCCCGTAGCTACCGGCCAACAGGGTATTCTGGTGCTGGCCATGGAAGAGCGCGACTATTCGCTGAGCCAAATCAGTCGCTATATCGAGGAGAATAACGCCAAGATCATGAGCGCCCATGTGGCACAGGACGAGCACGACCCGTACAAAATTCGCCTTACGCTCAAGCTCAACACGCCCAACCTGACGCGCATTATTGCCACTCTCGAGCGTTTCGGCTACTCCATCACGGCCCAGTTCAGCGGCGCAGCCGAGGTGAGCGAGGATGAGCAGGAGCGCTTTGATGCACTCCTGAAGTACCTGAGCCTCTAATGCCCCCACGAGCGTTCGGTGTCCCTTTCTCCGCTATTCTGAAAGGGCTGATTTGCCTATTGGCGCTGTGGCTGGGTAGTTTTTCGCCAGCAAACGCCTACTCTGTTGTTCTGCCTGATTCGCTGCGCCAAACGTCTGCGGCCGATAGCTTAGTGCTGGCGCAATGCCCTGGGTATACCGAGTTGCGCGTTGGAAGTGTGCTGTTTGTCGGCAATAGCGTCACGAAAGAACGGGTATTGCGGGCTGAGCTAGATTTTCGGGAAGGCGATACGCTAACGGCGGCCACTCTATCGCGCCGCCTGGAAGCTAACCGGCTGCGGCTCTACAATCTGCAACTGTTCCATCAGGTGCTGGTGCAGGCAGTCTGCCGCGACGGAAACCTGACGGTGCTTTTCAGTATGCAGGAGCGCTGGTACACGTTCCCTATTCCCATCTTCTCCCTCGCCGACCGCAACTTCCGGTCCTGGCTCGACCGCCCCGACCGATGGAACCGCATCGACTATGGTGTACACTTGGTTAGGCGCAATTTTCGGGGCCGCAACGAGCAGGTGCTGGCCAATGTGCAGCTTGGCTTCAACCGCAAGTATGAACTATTCTACGAAGCGCCCGGCTACGGTAAGCGCCGACGTATCGGGTTCGGAGTGGGTGTATCCTATTATCAAAGCCACGCCTTGGACTACATCACTGTTCGCGACCGATTGGTGAATTTCCGCCAAGAGGAGGGTTTCCCGATTGAGCGGCAATACGTGGTGGCAGGCCTACGCTGGCGCCGCACGGTGCAGCACCGTACGGCCCTGGATATTTCTCACCATCGGGAGCAGGTGTCAGACTCACTGTATGCCCGCAACCCTGCATATTTCTTGGGCCGCTCGCGCCGCGAATACCTGGAATTTGCTTTAATAAGTATTCTGAATCAGCGCAATACCTTTGCCTATCCGCTCACAGGGCAGTACGTTGAAGCCGGTATCAGCTACCGAAAGTTCCTGACTCCTGGAAGCCCCGATATTACTACCCTGCGTGGGCGCTATGCCCGTTACGTGGCCTTGGGAGGTGATTGGTTTTATAGTGCAGGCGTACGAGGGCAGGTGCGTTTTGCCCAGCACCTGGCCTACGCCGATAGCCGTAGCTTCGGCTACGAGACATTGGTTCGGGGCTATGATGCCTACGTGATAGAGGGCCGACACTATGCATTGCTGCAGCAAGGGTTAACGTACCGTTTGTTTGATGCTGCAAGGGTAAAGTTGAATGGCATTAATAATGCTAAAATCAATTCCATCCCGCTCGCGCTGTATTTGAATACCTTTGCCGATGTGGGCTACGTCCGTAATCCGCAGAAACTAGCTACGAACCAATTGCCTAATAAACCCCTGGCAGCCATAGGCCTAGGCCTACACTTGGCTACCTACTACGATTGGGTTTTTACCCTAGAGTATTCGCGCAACGTAGAGCGGCAGGGTGGTTTCTTTTTTCGTACCGAATTTCCCATCTAGCTCGGCTGGCACTTCCCAGGGTTAATCTTTGACTATGAAAATTGCGATTCTGGGGAAGCCCTTCGATGAATCCCTGGCCCCATTCCTACAGGCATTGCTAAATGATTTGATTCAACGGCAGGCCCAGGTAATGATTGTGGAGGCATTTCATACGTACCTCAGCCAGCACATGGAGGTGCCCGCCAGCATTACTACTTTCCGTCGCGGCGATTCACTGCAGGGGGTACGCTTCGTGCTCAGTATTGGCGGCGATGGTACCCTGCTAGACACTGTTACCTACGTGGGCAGCCTGCAGATTCCCATCCTCGGCATCAACACTGGGCGCTTGGGCTTTCTGGCTACCATTACCCCGGATAATATCGCGCCCGCCATCGATTCGCTCTTCAAAGGACATTTCGTGCTGGAAGATCGTAGCCTGATCAGAGTCGATACCGATCCCGATTCATTTGGTGCTATCAACTTCGGTCTCAACGAGTTCAGTATACTAAAGCGGGATTCTTCGTCCATGATCGTCGTCCACACGTATATCGACGGCGAATACCTGAATTCCTACTGGGCCGATGGTCTGATTGTCTCAACACCTACCGGTTCAACAGGCTACTCCCTGAGTTGCGGTGGCCCAGTAATGTTGCCACAAACGAACAATTTTATTATCGCTCCCGTATGCCCTCACAATTTGAACGTACGTCCACTTATCGTATCGGATAGAAGCGTAATTTCTTTCGAGATAGAAGGTAGGAGCAACAACTTTTTACTGTCTTTGGACTCTCGTTCGGTTACGGTAGAAGCCAACGTGCAAATAGCAGTCCGTCGCGAAAACTTTAATGCTCGATTAGTAAAACTAAACCACGTCAACTTCCTGAGTACCTTGCGCAGTAAGTTGAACTGGGGTTTAGACCGGAGAAATCCAGCGGGCATACCTATTTAATAATATAGTTTTTCAACTAATTATTTTTTTAGTTCCCCTCAACCTCTACTTTTGTCACTGACTGCGACCGTGTTCAAGCGGATTTTCGCCTCTCCCTCCTCCGATATTTCTAACTCTCGCTCCATATGAAGCAATTTTTCACCCACACTCTGGCGTTGTTACTAGTGTTGGCACTAGTAGCTACTGACGCAAGTGCGCAGCAATTCACTAAGCGGAAGCAGTATAACTCCGTAGGCGTATCGCTAAATGCAATGAACTACTTCGGCGACATCACGCCTAAGCCTAGCATTCCTAGCTTCCGTGCCGGTGCAACTCGCCCCAACCTGGGCCTGACATTTACTCACCGCTTTGCCCCACGCATTTCTGGTCGTGCAGCTCTTTCGTATGGCCGCATAACCGGTGATGATTCGAAAGCAGCCGACCAGAACGATTCTGACGCCAAGTATCGCTTCAACCGCAACATGAACTTCCGGAATGATATTCTAGAGTTATCTGCAGTTGGTATTTTCGATCTTATCGAGAACCGGAATAACTATCTTAAGCGCCCTGACTTCGTTCCTTATCTGTTTGGTGGTGTAGGTGTTATACATCACAACCCAAAGGGATTGAATGAGGCAGGCAATTATGTTGCACTTCAGCCGTTAAAGACGGAAGGGCAGTCATCTGGCTATAGTCTGACCCAGTTTGTTATTCCTTTCGGTGCTGGTGCCCGCTACAAACTAAACCGGAACTTTGACCTCGGTTTGGAATTAGGTTTCCGTAAAACCTTCACCGACTACTTGGATGATGTTAGCGGCAATTATGCTGATCCGTCAAAGCTTTCTTCAACGGATGCTCTATATTTTGGCAGTACCATCACAAAAGGAACTGCTATTGTGCCCGGCACATACGACGAATTTCAGCAGCCAGGCCAAATGCGTGGTAAAAGCAATGAGAAAGACTGGTACACTACTTTGGGTATATCGGTAAACTATATCCTTGCTCCTAAAGTAAAAAGCCCCAAGTTCCGATAGCCAGCAGATTCTGGCTGTCTTGATTCACCAACAGCCAATCTGATGACCCATTCGTTTCTCTTCAAAGCACTCCTTGTTTGCCTTGTGCAAGCTGGGAGTGTTTTTTTTGTTCATTCAGTAGCTGCACAAAATACCAGCGAAATAGGCCTAGGCCTAGGCGGTCTTACCTATAAGGGAGAATTATCGCCTCATTATCAGTTTCGTAACAACAGCCCGGCTCTTACCGCTTTCTACCGCAAGGATATTTCTGCGCCCATAACTTTGCGAGGGGCCTTTACGGGAGGAATGCTCAGAGCTGATGATACTACTGTGAAAGGCGTAAACGGAAATACTGCACCGCTTGCCGCTTACCGCAACGCTACCCTGAAAGGCAGTTTGCTTGAGCTATCAGGTGTAATGGAGTATAACTTCTTCGATTACCACGACCGTAAGGACAAAGTCCGTTTCACGCCTTATGTATTTATAGGCCTAGGTGGCTTCTATGCACACACCAAAGTACTGGGCAGGGGTATCAGTGACAGTAAATACAATATCCTGATCAACCTATCCATACCGGCAGGTTTAGGGTTTAAATATGCTCTTTCCGACCATTGGAATCTAGGCCTAGAGGCAGGTGCCCGGAAGACCTTTACCGATGAAATGGACCGATACAATGGGAAGGATCTGCCTACAGGAGGATTGGACGCTCAGGTTATGGGAAACACCCATGACAAAGACTGGTATTTCTACAACGGGCTAAGCGTTTCTTACACCTTTTATAAAATCCGCTGTCCCGATACTGGTCAGGAAAAGGGTAAAAAGAAGTAGACCTTAGATATATTGCCCAAATGCCCCTGGCACGTAGCTGATAAAGCTGAAGTGTCAGGGGCATTTGGGCAATGTAGAGAATAGGGATGCGTTGAAAGCTTAGATCGAAGGGAATGCAACCATTTGCGTACCTTGCGGCCTCTTTACGCAAAAAGGTACAATGGCCGCTCGGTCCGAGATAGATTCCCAGAATATTCCCGCGCACGTAGCCGTCATTATGGACGGTAATGGCCGATGGGCCAAGCAGAAAGGCGGTTTACGCATCTTTGGGCACCAGAATGCCATTACGGCCGTTCGGGAAACCGTAGAAGCTGCCGCTGAGGTTGGTGTGCGCTTCCTGACGTTGTATGCTTTCTCTACTGAGAACTGGGCTCGTCCCGCTCATGAAGTGATGGCCTTGATGCAGTTGCTCGTGCACACCATACGGCAGGAGACGCCTACTCTGCTTAAAAATAAAGTTCGTTTGCAGGCTATAGGCCAGATTGAGAATCTGCCTGCTTCCTGCCAGCGAGAACTGGCCGAGGCAATTGAGCTGACAAAAGCCGGTGACCGGATGACGTTGGTGTTGGCCCTAAGCTATAGTGGCCGTTGGGACCTCACACACGCAGCGCAACAGTTGGCCACCGATGTAGCCGCCGGGCGCTTGGAGCCCTCTGCTATTACGGAGCAAACCCTGGCTGGTTACTTATCTACCAAAGGCATTCCCGACCCAGAGCTGCTCATTCGCACAAGTGGAGAGCAGCGCATCAGTAACTTCTTGCTGTGGCAACTGGCTTACACCGAACTCTATATCACCGATTTGCTGTGGCCTGATTTCCGGCGTGAGCATTTCTACGACGCCCTGCGGGCTTACCAGCAGCGGGAGCGGCGTTTCGGCAAAACCAGTGAGCAGCTAACCGTTTCGTAATTGCAGAAAATGAGTTCTTCCTATCATAAAGCTTTCCAGGTACTCGCTATAACCTTATCGTTGGGGGTAGCTGCCAGCGAAGCTGCCTTGGCTCAAACGGTGCCAGCAGCAACCTCTGGCCAGGAGCCCCAGCGTTATACATTGGGGGGAATTACAATTAGTGGTGCCCGATACCTCGATTCCAACACGCTAATCGGACTGACGGGCTTGAAAATCGGCGACCCTATCACAATTCCTGGCGAGGAAGTCGGCAAAGCTATCCGGAAACTCTGGGACCAAGGAATTCTAGGGGACGTCAGCGTGAGCGTTGATCATTTTGAAGGTTCCAAAGTATTCCTGGACTTCAACCTGAAGGAGCGCCCGCGCCTGTCGAAGTTTGATTTCACAGGCATTGGCAAGAGCCAAGCCGACGAGCTGAAGAATAAGATCAAGCTTATTCGGGGCAAGGTGGTGACGGATGCGTTGCTCAGCAACACCAAGGCGCAGGTGCGGAAGTTCTACACCAACAAGGGCTTCCTGGATACAAAAGTGAACATCGTGCAAGTGCCCGATTCTTCACTTTCCAACAGTGTGTCGCTCAACATCAGCGTCGACAAAGGTGATAAAGTTCGCATCCACGATATCGTGTTTGAAGGCAACGAGGCGTTCAAAGACGGTGCCCTGAAAGGCAAGTTCAAGAAGACGAAGGAGAAGAAATTTCCCAAAATCCTGAACTCCGGCAAATTCCAGCGCACAGAGTTTGAGGAGGATAAGAAGAAGCTGATTGATTTCTACAACGCGCAGGGCTACCGCGATGCTGTAGTGGTATCAGACTCCCTCTCCAGAGATCAGAAAGGTCTGATCCTGACGGTGCGCGTGGATGAAGGACCGAAATACTACTTCCGTAACATTACCTGGAACGGCAATTACCTCTATGACGATAAGACACTGGCTTCGGTGCTGGCTATCAAAGAAGGCAGTGTTTACAGCAAAGAGACGCTGGATAAGCGCCTAAACTACAACCCAACTGGCCAAGACGTAACCTCGCTCTACATGAACGATGGGTATCTGTTCTTCCAGATTGAGCCGGTAGAGACAAAGGTGGAAGGCGACTCGATTGATATCGAGATGCGCATTACGGAAGGTGTGCAGGCGCGGGTTAAGGAGATTAACATTGCCGGAAACACCAAGACTTCCGACCATGTAGTGCGTCGGGCATTGTATACGTTGCCCGGCGATAAATTCAGCCGCGAGCAGCTCATTCGTTCCCAGCGCGAACTGGCCACACTAGGGTATTTTGACCCCGAGAAAATCGGGATGAACCCTGTGCCCAACCAAGCAGATGGAACTGTTGATATCAACTACACGGTAGAAGAGAAGCCTTCTGATCAGATTACGCTTTCGGGCGGTTGGGGCGGCTACGCTGGCTTTATCGGTACCGTAGGCCTGGTATTCAACAACTTCTCGCTGCGCAAAGCCAGCAGCCTCCGCAACTGGACGCCGGTGCCCGCCGGTGATGGGCAGCGCCTCTCGTTGAACGTGCAGGCGAATGGCCTACAGTATCAGGCCTATTCGTTCTCCTTCACGGAACCGTGGCTGGGTGGCCGCAAGCCAAACTCTTTCTCTTTCAGCCTGAACAAGAGCATCCAGCGTCTGGGCACCAACTTCGACCCCAAAACAGGGCAGTCGATCAAGGTAAACAGCGCATCTGTAAGCCTAGGCCGCCGTCTGCGCTGGCCCGATGACTACTTTACGCTCAGTAATTCGCTGTCGTATAGCCAGTACAAGCTTCAGAACTACAACATCTTCGAGAACTTCACGAACGGCAACGCGAACAACTTCACGTTCAACACCACGTTGTCGCGCAACAGTATCGACAACCCGACCTTCACCCGTCGGGGCTCTACCTTGGCGCTGAGTGTAAACCTGACGCCGCCTTATTCCTTGTTCCCGGGCTCGCACCCGAACTTGAATGAGTGGGTAGAATTCCATAAGTGGATGTTTGATGCTTCGTGGTTCTCGCCGCTGATAGGTAAGCTGGTTCTGAACACGCGGGCACACTTTGGCTTTATCGGTAGCTACAACAGCAGCCGACAAATTGGCCCATTTGAGCGCTTTAAGTTGGGTGGTTCTGGCCTAGGCCAGGGCGGTTCGGCAAACTTCCTGGTAGGTACGGAATATGTAGGCCTACGCGGCTACGCTGACCCCAATGACCCGGAATCTATACCTGCTTCGCAGCAGCGCTCCAATGGTGGCGTAGTGTACAACAAGTATGTACTGGAAATGCGCTATCCGGTGAGCTTGAACCCGGCTGCAACGGTTTATGTTCTAGGCTTTGCAGAGGCAGGCAACTCTTTTGAGCGGTATACCGACTATAACCCTTACAAGCTGTACCGTTCAGCTGGCCTAGGAGCCCGTATCTTCATGTCGGCATTTGGTTTGCTAGGCTTTGACTACGGATGGGGCTTCGACAAGGTGCCCGTTGTTTCCCCCGGTCAAAAGCAGACCATGGGACGTTTCCACTTCATCATCGGTCAGCAGATCCGTTAAGCCCGACGGTATAGGCGGCCCGCTATCAACTCCTCATTTGCTATGAATAAGTTACTGACGTGGATGCTGGCTGCACTACTGCTGTGCGCTGTAGCTCCGGTGGCGCAAGCCCAGAAATTCGGATACGTAGATTCCGAATTCATTATGGGTAAAATGCCGGCCTATACACAGGCTCAACAGGAGCTGAATACACTCTCAGCAAACTGGCAGAAAGACATTGAGAGTCAGAAAAAAGACCTTGATAAGCTTTATCGGAATTATCAGGCCGAGGAAGTCGTTCTGACAGAGCCGATGAAGAAAAAACGGCAGGACGAAATCCTGAAGAAGGAGCAAGACATCAAGGCGTATCAAAACAAGATATTCGGTTTTGAAGGTCAGCTTTTCAAGAAGCGCCAAGAGCTAACCAAACCAGTGCAGGACCAGGTGTTTGAGGCTATTGAAAAAGTAGCCAAGAAAAAGCAGCTCGGAATTGTGTTTGATAAGTCGGGCGACCTGACCATGCTGTACACCAATCCTGTGCATGATTACACAGAGTTTGTGCTGGAAGAGCTAGGTTTGGCTTCACCGGAGCGCAACCAGCCAGCCCAGAAAGGCGCTGTGAAGTCTGTCTCGACACCACAAACTCCTGCTGGCAGCACCGATGCTGTAGCGGAGGATGCTCCGGCCCCGACCAAAACACCGACGCGCACGACTACACGGCCGGCAACTCGAAAAAATTAACTTTGTGCATCTTAACTCTCTGACTTTCCACTTTTGATGATCACCATGAACAAATTCCGCGTTGCACTGGCTGTTGCCGTTCTTACCTTCACTACGGCTACGGCTTCCATGGCTCAGACGGCCGCACCGCTGAAAATTGGCTATACCAGCGTAGAATATGTGCTGAGCCAGATGCCCGAAAGCAAGCAGATTGAGTCGCAGCTGAAAGACTATAGCACGCAACTGAAAAATCAGCTGGATGCCAAAGCAGCCGAATTCCGCACCAAAGGAGAGGCCTACCAAAAAGGTGCCGCTACCATGACAGAAGTAGTTCGCACCGACAAGGAGCGTGAACTACAAGGCATGCAGCAGTCTATCCAGGAGTTTCAGCAGAGTGCAGAAAACTCTCTGCAGCAGAAGCAGCAAGCCTTGCTGAAGCCTGCTCTGGATAAGCTGCAGAAAACTATTGATGCAGTGGCTGACGAAAACGGCTTCACGTACATCCTGAACTCGGATGGTGCCAGCCCAGTGCTGCTGCACGGCCCTAAGGACGGTGACGTTTCCGATCTGATTCTGAAGAAAATGGGCATCACGCCAGGTGCTGCTCAGGCAGCAGCCAAGGTAACTACGCCTGCTGCGGCTCCAGCTTCTACCCCCGCTGCTCCCAGCAAGACCAAAACTAAAACCAAGAAGTAGCATCTGCTGACTCTTGCTTTGCACATAACAGCCGAGGCCTAGGTCTCGGCTGTTGTTGTTTTAGTGAGACCCCAGCATTCAAGCCAGCGCCCCATGATGGAGCCCGAAGAACTAGACCAACAACTTCCTCTCTTGCCCGCCCCTGACTCAGAGGGAGAAGGAGATGGGGAGGACGAACTGTACGAGCATCACCGCATCCGGGCAGACAAAAAGCAAGAGCTGCTGCGCCTAGATAAGTTTTTGCTCAACCGCCTAGCTAATACGTCTCGCACGCGCATTCAGAATGCTATTAAAGCCGAGGCAGTTCAGGTAAACGACCGAGTGGTTAAGTCTAACTACCGCGTCAAACCCCTTGATGTGATTACCATCACGCTGCCGGAGCCGCCGCGTGAGTTCAAGGTAGTGCCGGAGCCCATGGATCTGGACATCCGGTACGAGGATAGTGAGTTGCTCTTAGTAAACAAACCAGCGGGCTTGGTCGTACATCCGGCGTTTGGCAACTGGCAGGGTACATTGGTCAACGGACTGGCCTACCACCTCAGCAATCTGCCTACGGGCCGCAATGGCGAAATACGCCCTGGCCTAGTACACCGGATTGATAAGGATACGTCGGGTCTGCTGGTGGTAGGGAAATCAGAATGGGCGATGACGCACCTGTCTCAGCAGTTTTTTCATCATACAATCGAGCGCACCTACTTAGCTCTTGTATGGGGAGTGCCAAAGGAATCTACAGGCACCATTCGGGGGCATATCGGGCGCAGCCTGAAGGACCGGAAGGTGCAAGCCGTATATCCTGCTGGTGAACAAGGAAAGCATGCTGTAACGCACTACAAAGTACTGCGCTCATTCGGGACAGTATCCTTGCTCCAATGCAACCTCGAAACAGGGCGTACGCATCAAATTAGAGCGCACATGAAGCACATAGGCCACCCGTTGTTTGGCGATGCCACCTACGGAGGAGATAAGATAGTATATGGGCAACGCACTGGTGCCTATAAGGTATTTGCCGAAAAGGCGCTGGAGATAATGCCGCGCCAAGCGTTACACGCAAAATCACTCGGCTTTATTCATCCAACAACGCACGAGCAGCTACACTTCGAAGTAGAGTTGCCCGCCGACTTTGAGGCCGTTCTTGCCAAGTGGGAGCAATACGAGCAGCAATAGCTTAATGGCATACAAACAAAAAAGCCCCGTTCCATCATTGGAACGGGGCTTTTTTACTAAGAGAATTACTTACGCTTTACAGGAGCTTTAGAAGCTGCTTTCGGCTTGGTAATCTCATCAACAGCTGTTTTAGCTTGGGCATCTGCCGGGTCTAAAGCCAGCACTTGCTGCCAGTAGGGGAGAGAGGCGGTCTTATCGTTCTTGGTGAAGAGATAATAAGAACCGAGGTACTTGTTTGCCTCAATCAGTCCGCTCTTGTATTTGGCCGCATCAGCACCAGATGCTACTTCGATGTATTTCTCGTAGTACGGCTTTGCCAAGCCTTGCTTAGAGTCTTTATCGATGTTGGCATTTGCTCTGGCGCGCATCTGATAGCCCGGTACGTAGGTTGGGCGCTCCTTTACAACCAGGCCATACAAGCTGTCTGCTTGTGCATACTGCCCGTTCATCTCATAAGCCCGGCCCAAGTATACCTTGTCAGTCAGTTCACCACCGTTAGTAGCTGCCATACGCGTTTTGTAAGTGGCAATTGCATTCGGGTAGTCTTTAGCTGCCAGGTAAGCCTGTGCCAACTCATTCTGCAGCTCTGTGGCTTTCTTGGGGTCAGCGGCAATAGCCTTCTTAATGATAGCAGCGCCTTCGCTGGTTTTGCCACCCTTGATCAGCATCTTACCGTAGTACACGTTGTCTTCGGTAATCACTTTGTTGCCAGCGCTAGCCAACTGCATGTATTTCTGCATGGCAGCCAAAGCTTCATCGTTCTTACCGGTTTCGTACAGCGAGTAAGCCCGCAGACGGTTCATGGTCAGGTCATTTGGGTTGCTGACCAACGCCTTGTCAATCTCTACCAGAGCCTCCGGATACTTCTTCGTCAAATAGAGGAAGGAAGCGTTTTTGATATCCGTAGCCGGAGATTTTTCCGCCAACGAAGAGTACTTCTGGAACTGAGCCAGTGCGTCATCGTAACGGCCCGCGAAGTAGTACGTCTCAGCCAGGTAGTTGTAGGCCGGCGCATAGTTCGGGTCAAGGCTAATAGCCTTGTCGAAGTTGGTTTTTGCTTCGTTGTACGAACGTGCCCGAACGTTCAGCTGGCCTTTGCGCACATACGCTTTCACGTTGTTGGGGTCAGCCATTGTAGCACGCTCATAGCTGTTCATGGCTTCGCCGCCACCCTGCTCCGTCTTGAGGTAGATATCACCCCGAGCAATCATCAACGCCGGATCATCTTTGCCTTTGTTCAGCTTCTGAGCAGCATCTACATAGGTCAGCGCTTTCGTAATGTCCGTGATGTTTGATTCGGCGTAGGCCTGTGCAATCATCGTGTACACCTTGGCATCTTTGCCTTTAGATGCTTTCACGGCATTGTCAAACTGGATTTGTGCTTCAGCCGTTTTGTTCTGGGCTAAAGCAGCGCGGCCAGCTGCAACCATAGTAACCGGATCCTTCTGATTCAGTGGGATACGATTGAAATAGTAAGCTGCTGAGTCGGACATGTCGCGCATCTGATACAGACGGCCTAGTTCGTAATTAGACTCAACAGAGCCACCTTGCTTAAGCAACGTTGACCGGGCTTCGCTATAACGCTCCAGATCAATGGCTTTTTGAGCGGTTGAGGTATTCTGGGCAAGAGCGGCAGAGCCGGAAACAGACAAGGCAGCGAGGAGCGTTAGCTTCCAGGGCTTGAAGTTCATGAGCAAGAGGTTTAGTGAAAAAGCTTGTGGAAAGGAGTGGGTAAGCAGGATTACTTAGAATTTACTTCGATGAGCCGGACTTGACCGGTTGCAGGCATCAAACCAGATTTCAACATGATAAGCTGTCCTTTGTTACCTGCTACGAAGGATGCAAAACCGGTGCCAAGTCCGGCGCGTGCCTCGCGGCTGATAACGTATAGCTCCCGACGTAGTGGATATTTTTTCTGCGCCAGGTATGCCTGATACGGCTGAACGTAATCATCTGGCCCGGAGTTAGTTGCTTTTGCGCTTACTCCTACAACCCGAATTCGCTTCCGGAATTTTTGGACAGCAGCATCGTCTCGGTCACTGATCCAATTGACACCAATGACGCCAATAGCGTTTGGATGAGTAGCAACGTATTCTATCAGCGCTGGGTTCGATTTTGAGGCAAATGCTCCTTTTGCTAAGGCAACGCCTCGCGTCACGGAGTCCTGTACAAAACGAGCGGTGCTGGAATTGTTGTTATCAAAAACAACGGTAATATCTCCCGACTTATTCTTGCTATTGACCTGCGCCCATTGCTTTTGCTGGCCAGTGAATATCCCACGTAACTGTGGCATAGTCAGCAAAGAATCAGGATTGTTTGGATGAACAATAACGGCCACCCCGTCAACCCCCACCCGGATAGAACGGGGGGAAAGCTTAAGTCTTTCCAATACACCTCTCTCCTGCGAGGTAAGGTCGCGGGATATAACCGCTAGTCGAACGTTATCAGCCAGAAACGACTGGATTACATTCTGTTCAGGCTGATATAAGGCTTGAATCCGGGCACTGGGGTAGAGCTTCTGAAAGGTATCTACCTGAGATTTTAAGATGGGCTCAAAAGTCTCATCTACACCTATACTAATGGTACCACTAGTTGGGGTGTCTGTTGGGGAAGCCGTAGTAGAGCTGTTTCCGCCATTACAGCCCGCCAGCATTCCGCCCAAAGCTAAAATGGCGCCGGCTGCTCGGAAATTAGCGTACATCGTCATGGCGTTTTTTGAAATGTTGCTGATAGGTACGAACAAATCTAATGATTCCGTAAAGCACGAAGACGCCTCCTAGGAGTTGACGCTTTCCAGTAGATATGGTCAACACACTGGCCGCTTCAGTCCACAGGAATACGCCTAGGCCCATGTATATGATGGCCATCACCAGCATAAAGTAATGGGAAAAGCGCTGTTTGGAACCTGTAGCCAGACGTTCTTCAGTAGGTGTGAGATCAAGCATAAGCAAAGGCAAGGTAAACAGGATGATATTCAACAAACATAATAAAGCGTCTTTTTTGTTCGATTACGAGGATTCCCAAACGGAGTTGAGGTACAAATATTGTCATAGAAATAGCACAGGGACGGCCGATTAGGCTTAATCGGCCGTCCCTGTGCTTCTGAAAATCAATTAGATTTCGTGAATATTCTTTCTGCAACAATGGTGGCCAGTAGGCCTATTCGTACCGGAATGTTATAGGAAGAGTGTAGCGGACAGGCACAGCGTGTTTGTTCTGACGGCCAGGTTTCCAAGCAGGCATGGAGCTAATAACTCGCGAAGCTTCTTCATCGGTACCGTAGCCCAAGCCTTTCAAAATCTCCACATCCATGATGGTGCCGTCGGAATTGACTGTAAAGGCAACGAAGACTTTTCCTGAAACACCCTCGCGGAGTGCAGATGCCGGATAGCGTAAATGGCGCTGCAGATATTTAGCTAGAGCAGCTTGCCCTCCGATAAAGTCAGGCATCTCTTCCACATGAATAAACGGTTTCGTAGTGGCGGGTACCGTGGTATGCGCAGCGGTATCATTGCCAGTACTAACATCGCCAACAGTTCCTACAGTAGGCCCATCAGAGGCAACGGGACCTACAACAGAAGGGCCATCAGTAGCTTCCACTGGCTTAAGCGGTTCCACAGTAGGTTTCACCTGTTCATCAGGAACAACCCTTGTCGGGAGGGCAGTAGCAGGAGGCCGCACTACTACGGCTTGGCGTGCGGCTGGTGGAGGCAACGTTTCCTGCTTAGGAATAACGATATCAGTTAAGTGTACAACGGGTGGCGGAAGCTCAAAGATATATGCGGCCACAACTGTGCTAGGCCAGATGCGTTGTACCACTATAGGAATTGCAATAAGCAATGCCATGAGCGCAGTTGCCAAGGCAACGGCCGTATAAAGATTACGTCCATAAATGCGGCGTAATACATAAGCGCCATAAGCTTTGTTGCGGCCCTCGAAGACGATATCATCGAGAGAGAGGAGCGGGGTGTGCGTGGTCGTGGTCATGGGCTGTATAGAATAAAGGTGAACAATGGCCTATGCAATTCCCCAAGCCAATCTCACACTACTCCACTTCTGGCATCCTTACTGGCTTTCTCTTAATCAACGTAAGGAATTAACCATATAGTATGCGCGCCTACTATATAGTGTCATATATTTTTTTACAAAAAAATCCCTGAACCAAGCTATTGCTCGATTCAGGGATTTAGAACTGTTGACCGAAGTCAACCAGTACATTACTTGATAGCAAACGTCACAGGAACAGTAAAGTATACTGGTACTGCACGACCATTTTGCTTACCTGGAGTGAATTTAGGTAGGTTCTTGATTACGCGAAGAGATTCTTCGTCGCAACCAGCCCCAATGCCTTTCTGCACTTCAGCATTCGTAACAGAGCCATCGGCACCTACTACGAATTTGATAAATACACGGCCTTCAACTTGGTTACGTAGTGCCATGGCCGGATACTTGATGTTCTTACCGATGTAAGCCAACAAAGCTTCCTGACCACCGGGGAATACCGGCATTTGCTCTACATACGTGTAAGGCTTGCTTTCAACCACCTCTTCAACAGCCTTGGTTCCTTCACCAGGTTCTAGGCCAGCCAAGTCGGCAGGGTTGTCAGTATTGCCTTTCACAGTTACGTCAGCCACTGTTTTCTCCTTCAGCTCTTCCTGATCAGGAATTTCCTCTACTTTTTTCACTTCCTCATCCTTCTTTACGACGGGAGGTGTGAACTTAACAGTGGAAAGCTTTGGTGGCGGCGGCGGCGGCGCGTCTGGTGGCGGCGGCGGTGGGGGTGGGGGCTTTGTAGCATCCAGCGGAGGTGCTTCCATCAGCTCATTCACCTTCAGCATTGCATCATCCTTCACCACTTCTTCTTTCTTCAACATGCGCGCCAACAGGGGGAACGCAATCATGAGAGCAAAAAAAGCAACTGCGAGAAGCACTGCACGGGTCACGTGCTTACCATACACCCGCCGGATTACGTAGGCTCCATAGGCCTTATTGCGCCCCTCGAAAACGATGTCGTCGAGGGAGGCTTTGGCCAACTGTGTGTTGTCCATCATAACCCAGAAGTTTTAATCAGGTCCTGATCCGACTTCGAAATGTCTACTAACGCATATTTTTTCTGGTCAGTAATGTTCATTTCGTCGAGGATGTCGACCATGTTTTTGTAGTTCGACTTATCGTCTGGCTTAATTAGCACTACAGTGCCGGGGTTAGCACGACGACGGTCTAACAGCGTCTTACGAATGCCGTTGGCATCGTAGCTGCTCAACTTTAACTCAGGCTTCGTGGTAGCATCCAAGAGGCCTTCGTAATAGTAGATTTTGTTGTTCTCGCCCAGCAAAACTGTAAAAGCGTCAGATGCCTTTAGTACTGTAGGATCATCTTCCTTCTTTTCCTTCACCGGCATCGTCACCTGCATGACGGTCGGTTTGCTGAACGTAGTGGTAAGCATGAAAAAGGTGAGGAGCAGGAAGGCCAAGTCCACCATCGGTGTCATGTCGATTTTGGTCGACATTTTCTTGGCCCGCTTCTTTCCGCCTTTTCCGCCACCGGAGGCTTGTTGTTGGATTTCTGCCATGTCTGTGCGGAGTTAGTTACCGGCCACCGGTTTGGTTTCGAGGTCGGTAATTAGGTTGAACCGGTTAATGTTCTTTTCCTGCATCAGTTTGATGACTTTCTTCACCGTCGGTACGTCTGCTTGGCCATCGCCTTTTATGGCGATGTAAGCGGGCTTACTGAACTGCTTACGGCTGAGCGACTGTGCAGTCACCACCCATTCGATAAGTTGGTTATTAAGCGAATCGGAAGGTATGCCTTCCTGCTTATAAGCCTTACGCTGTTCGCTGTCCAGATTAAGGAGAGCAGGCAGCTTTTCGATGGGGGTTCCGAAGCTAGTAGCAACGCCTCGGAAGGCTTGAACCTGAGCGGCAGTGAAACTCACTCCGTATTTGGCTCCAACCTGCTTAAGCAAATCAGCCTTGATTTCCTCATCATCCATTCCGAAGAATACGCGCTTGTCTTTGTCTACCGCAATCGTGATTACGTGAGACTCCGGCAGGCGAATTTCTGAGGTGGAGGAGGGGGTATCGACCACTACTGCCTCTTCCGGGGCAAACTTAGTGGTGAGCATGAAGAAGGTCACCAGCAGAAAGGCCAAGTCTACCATCGGAGTCATATCCAACGATGGTGAGGTTCTATGAGGCTTTACTTTGGGCATTGCTGGTGTAATTAGGTGGCTTAATTCAGAAACGAACGAACCTGTGTATTAGTGCAATAGCGCACTAAAATTACACCGTGGTGTTGTGGTGTTCTGTTGCGCCGTGCTGAGCCGAGAAGGTCTGGATGATGCTGAAGCCAGCCTCGTCGATGCTGTAGGTCAACTCGTCAATTTTGCTGGTGAAGTAGTTATAAGCTACGATAGCCAGAGCTGACGTGCTGATACCCAAAGCCGTGTTGATCAGTGCTTCCGAGATACCGTTAGCCAGACCTACTGCGTCAGGAGCACCACCTTGTGCCAGAGCCGAGAAAGCCTTGATCATACCGAGTACCGTACCAATCAGACCTACCAGCGTAGCGATTGAAGCCAGGGTAGAGATGATAACTAGGTTTTTCTCCAGCATAGGCAATTCCAGAGCCGTAGACTCTTCAATTTCCTTCTGGATAGCCAATACTTTCTGGTCTTTCTCCATGTGACGCTCACGAGCCATCTCCTGGTATTTCACCAGACCAGCTTTCACTACGTTAGCAACTGAACCTTTCTGCTGATCGCAGGTTGCAATAGCACCCGTGATGTCGTTTACGTTCAGTTTCTGACGGATGGTGCGTACGAACGACTCGATGCTCTTGCTGCCTTTTGCACGGCCCAGAGTCAGAGCGCGCTCAATAGAGAAGATGATTACGCACAGGAACATGGTGATCAGTACGGGTACTACTGGGCCGCCTTTGTACACTACACCAAAGTAGTCGCCTGGAAGGGGGTTGTTATCATGATTACCACCTTGGAAGTGGCTACCGTCGCCGAGGACGAAGATGAAAACGATTACGCTTACAATAAAGGCCAAAATGATGGCGAATACGGCAAATAGGGACGAACTACCACCCTTAGCTTCGCCTTGCGGCGCAGCAGCAGTGGCGGGCCGAGCCGCGGGCTTGTTTATGGCATTCTTTTGTTCCATTGTTCCGGAGAATTAGTGGGTTGTTGGTGAAAGGTTGAAGTTGACAGTAAAAAGTGAACAATTAGGCTGACTAGGCTATAGACAGAGAAGCCCCGCTCACCCGCATGGTTGGCCTAAGATAGGCCACAAATCATGGGTCTGCTCGTGTGCGGGGCCTGTTCCAAAAATAGGTCTAGCCTTGGCAAACCTAAGTAAAAACATGTGTGCCGCCAAATGAATAATGGCTTTAAACGCTTTAAAACCATTTATGACCCGAAAAAAGGCTATTTCGGCTGCGTGTTGTTAGTGGAAGAAATCGAGAGTCTTTTAGCTTCTTCCCAATAACGGTCCATCTGTTTTAAGGTTAAGTCTTTCAGACTGTGGCCTTCACGTGCGGCTTCTGTTTCAAGATACTGAAAGCGTTGAATAAACTTCCGATTAGTACGCTCCAACGCTTCTTCGGGGTCAATGCCCGCGTGTCGGGCAAAATTGATAAGCGAGAATAAAAGGTCGCCAAACTCAGCAGCAGCCCGTTCTTGGTTGATGTCGGCGGGTTCTGCCTGAACGAATTCGGCCGAAAACTCCTCTAGCTCTTCTTGTACTTTCTCCCACACTTGCTCAGGCTTATCCCAGTCAAAACCTGCACCGCGGGCCTTTTCCTGGATCCGCATTGCCTTCACAAGCGCAGGTAACGAAACGGGTACGCCGCCTAGCACAGATGTGTTGCCTTTTTCTTGCAGCTTAAGCTGCTCCCAGTTACGCTTAACTTCTTCTTCGGTTTCCGCTTGCACGTCGCCATAGATATGGGGATGACGGAAAATAAGCTTCTCACACTGGGCGTTCAAAACATCGGCAATGTCGAATGCGCCTTGTTCGTGGGCTATTTTGGCATAGAAAGTCAGATGAAGCATTACATCACCTAGCTCCTTTTTAATATCCTGCAGGTCGTCGCGCAGAATAGCGTCGCTGAGTTCATACGTTTCCTCAATTGTGAGATGGCGGAGGCTTTGCAACGTCTGCTTACGGTCCCAGGGGCATTCTGCCCGAAGGCGGTCTAAAACATCCAGCAAGCGACTAAATGCAGCTAGCTGAGCTGCACGGAGGTCAGGCGAAGTATATTCCATTAAGTCAAATATACGATTTATGGTACGTACACCGATTTGCGTAGGCCAGTCGGTAGGCAATTGGTAAAAACAACTTTTAAGTTCTTCAGCTTAGCCCACTGCATCTTTCGTAGGGAAAGCAGGGGGCTTTGCCTACTTTTGCAGACTCTTAAAACCGACTAGAACTGTGGCATTAATAAAATCAATTTCAGGCATCAGAGGGACTATTGGAGGTGCTGTTGGCGAAGGCCTGACCCCAATTGATGTGGTAAAATATGCTGCGGCTTTCGGGACGTGGGTCCTCAACAAGACGCAAAACAATACCATCGTAATTGGCCGTGATGCACGTTTGTCGGGCGATATGGTGAGCCGGTTGGTGGCTGCTACCCTTCAGGGCTTAGGCATTCATGTAATTGACCTAGGTCTCAGCACTACGCCGACTGTGGAAATGGCTGTGCCTGCCAAACAAGCAGGTGGAGGCATAATTCTCACGGCTTCTCATAACCCGAAGCAATGGAATGCCTTGAAACTCCTAAATGATAAGGGCGAGTTTATTTCTGACGAAGATGGCAAAACGGTGCTGGCTCTTGGCGACTCAGAAGCCTTCGATTTTGCTCCGGTAACCAAGCTAGGCCAGTATTCAGTAGATGATACGTTTCTGCAGCAGCATATAGACGCCATCTTGCAGCTACCGTTGGTTGATAAAGAAGCCATTAAAGCCCGCAATTTCCGGGTGGTGGTGGATGCCGTGAACTCCACAGGTGGTTTTGCCGTGCCCATGCTGCTAGAAGCGCTTGGAGTCGAGACCATTGAGAAGCTGTACTGTGAGCCAACTGGCGACTTTGCGCACAACCCGGAGCCGTTGCCTGAGAACCTGCGTGATATCGCTCGGATTTTGGAGAAAGGCAGCTTCGACCTGGGCATTGTGGTAGACCCTGATGTTGACCGCTTAGCCCTAGTGAACGAGGATGGTACCATGTTCGGTGAGGAGTACACACTAGTGGCCGTATCCGACTATGTGCTCCAGCAGAATGGCGGTGGCAACACGGTCAGCAACCTGAGCAGCACCCGTGCCTTGCGCGATGTAACGGAGAAGCACGGTGGTAGCTACGCTGCTGCGGCTGTAGGCGAGGTGAACGTGGTAAACAAGATGAAGGAAACCAATGCTGTGATTGGAGGCGAAGGCAATGGGGGCATCATTTATCCCGAGCTGCACTACGGCCGCGATTCGTTGGTAGGTATTGCGTTGTTCTTGAGTCATCTGGCCAAGACTGGCCTGACCATGACGCGCTTGCGGGCTTCGTACCCGAACTACTTTATCTCCAAAAACAAGATTGAGCTGACCCCCGAAATCAATACCGATGAGGTGTTGGTGCAGATGCAGCAACGCTATGCCAAGCAGCCCGTCAACACGATAGATGGGGTGAAGATTGAGTTTGATAAAGAGTGGGTGCACCTGCGGAAATCAAACACGGAGCCTATTATCCGCATTTATGCAGAGTCGGACTCCAATGCCACGGCAGACCATCTGGCCAAAAAAATCATCGAAGACATAAAGGAGATTATCAACCACTAAAACGGACGTGGAGTAACTCCGGAGTGGGTGAGTTGGAGGTTCGGTCTGGGCAGTTTATGCCAGTCGGGTCTTCAGCCCACCCATTCCTGTTTAATGATTGCCTCGCACCCCGTTGGAATCCTTTATTTTTGTGAAGTTTTCTGTCGATTCCTTTCCGCTTTAGCTGCCCTGCTCATGACCGTGTATTTTGATAATGCTGCCACTACACCTCTCGATCCGGAAGTATTAGAGGCTATGCTGCCGTTCATGCGCGACCATTTCGGTAATCCAAGCAGCATTCATGGCCACGGGCGGCAGGTACGGGCGGCCATCGAAAACGCACGCAAAAGCATTGCACATTTGATTAATGCGGCCCCGGCTGAAATTGTGTTTACCTCCTGCGGAACGGAAGCCGACAACTACGCGGCTTTCGGAAGCATCCGGACGCTAGGCCTACGGCACGCCATCACCTCGAAGCTGGAGCATCATGCGGTGCTGCATACGCTGCAGGCCCTGGAAAAAGCCGGCGACATACAACTCAGCTACCTGCGGCACGATGCCCGCGGCCAACTTGACCTAGGCCACCTAGATGAGCTGTTGGCCACCCACCCAGGCAGAACGTTTGTCAGCCTGATGCATGCCAACAATGAAATTGGCAACCTCAACGATATTGAAGCCATCGGGGAGATTTGTCAGCGCCACGAAGCCGTGTTCCATACGGATACGGTGCAGACGATGGGCCATTATAAGCACGATGTGCAGAAGTTGAAGGTCGATTTTCTGGTGGGCTCGGCACACAAGTTCCATGGGCCGAAGGGCATCGGGTTTTTGTACCGCCGCTCCGGGGTGTTGGTAGATTCCCTTATTCATGGCGGCTCGCAGGAGCGGAACCAGCGGGCCGGCACAGAAAACGTGTATGGTATCGTCGGACTATCGAAAGCCCTGGAAATCGCCTGTCGGGATATGGCTGAGCATCAACAGCATATTCAGGGACTGAAAGACCGCTTCATCCATAAATTACGGGCCGAGATTGAAGGAGTAGAATTCAATGGTCTTTCTGCTGAAGCAGAGCATAGCCTCTACACCGTGCTGAATGTAAGCCTGCCGCCTTCCGAGATGAACGAGATGCTGCTTTTTAATCTGGATATCAACCGCGTATCCGTTTCGGGCGGTTCTGCCTGTACCAGTGGCGCCAATGCAGGCTCGCATGTACTAAGCGCGCTAAACTGCGACCCCAACCGGGGCGCCATCCGCTTCTCAATGAGCAAGTATAATACGGCCGAAGAAGTAGATTATGCGGTAGAGCAACTAGCAAAGATGTACCGGAAAGAGCCGTTGAAAATTTGAGTGTCAGCGTAGAACTATTACGCACACAAAAGGCCCGCTACCAGATGTTAGCGGGCCTTTTGTCTATACTGCAGGCTGCGTAGCCACCTGAACTTCTTTCATAAGACTGGCCTACAGCAGTTCAATAGGTTGCCATTTCAGACGGTGGTAACCGGACTCCGCTGAATTTACGCTGTTGCCAATATTGGCGTAGCTTGTCGGCCGTATCGGATTGCCGCCTGCATCCGTATGATGGTCTACACCCTGTTCCGCATACTATGGCTGACATTAATATTCAACGAAAAAAATCTTCTCCCAGCCCCTGGCTGCTTGTTTTACTGGTGCTGATAGGCCTAGTAGCGGTTGGCTACTACATATTCCGGACTGATACTGACCAGCCTGTAGAAACAGCCCGACCCATACCTAGTGTGGAGCCTGCCCCCGATTCTACCACCGGTGCTGAAACAGCGCCCAGGCCTACCAACGACCCAGCAGTATCGGATATGGCCACGGAGGAGCCAGGTGCCTCGCCCGATGAGTTGGCCGCATTTGCCGCTTCTGGCACCACTGCGCCTGATTACGGCCGACGTGGCCTAGAAATGCTAAGCGCCACCTTACTGCCCCTCGCTGACCGCGACGATCTGCGCGATGCGACTGTAAACGAGAAGCGCGATGACCTCACCAGTGCCACCAGCCGTTTGCAGGAACAAAATAGCAGTCTGCGCCCCGGCTATGTGGCCGCTGCGGCTCTTCTGAAGGCGTTACAGCAGAAAGGCTACCCCGCGCTGGAGGCAGATGCCGGAGAACTCACAACGCGGGCTGAGGCCCTTAGCGGCCGCGCCTCTACCCCCCAGGATCAGGAGCAGATACGTGATTTTCTGACCCGTGCTGCCCAGCTTCTGCGTACTATAAGCCAGCCAGCGCGCTGATCATTGGCTTTTACTCCTGCTAACCTCATGGAACCTACCCTCGACTCTATCCCTTCCGGTGAAGGCCTGCACTTGCGGCGTCTGCGCGATTTATCTGAATTTGAAGTGGCCGACGGCAGCCCCGATGTACGCGGCTGGACCGTGCGGGGCAGTGATGGTAAGCCCTTCGGTGAAGTGTTTGAGCTAATAGTGGAAGTAGATGCCCTGAAAGTACGCTACATCGATATTGAGCTATCCGCCAGCCTGCACATCAACGAGCGCGACCGGCATATCTTACTGCCCATTGGAGTAGCCGCTATAGATGAAGAAGGCGACAACGTGTTCGTGCCCTCGCTTACCAGCGAATCGGTGCTGGACTACCCACCCTACAATGAAATCCAGATTACGCGGGAGTATGAGGAAGCTATGCTGCGAGCTTTAAAAATGCCGTTGCCAGCTGCCAGGCCTCAAAGTTTCTACGACCAGCCCAGCTACGACGAGCAAAGCTTTTACCACGGCCGCCGCAACGCCTCTTCAGAGTCTTTCCGGCGAAGTGACCGACAACTGGATGCATAAGAAAAGGGCCGCTGCAGTACTGCAGCAGCCCTTTTTTATGGTGAGTATTAGTTATGCCGAATCATGTCGGCCACGGTTTCCACCCACTGGGGGTGCGAGTTCAGCGAGGGAACCAGTTGCCAATGCTCGCCACCGGCTTCTTCAAAGAGCTCCTTAAATTCCTCGCCGACCTCAATAGTCGTTTCGAGACAATCGGCCACGAAAGCGGGGGAGAAGGCCAATACACTTTTGATGCCTTTAGCTGGGAATTCCTTAATAACCTCGTCGGTGTAAGGCTGCAGCCATGGGTCGCGGAGGCGGCTTTGCAGGCGGCTCTGGAAGGTGGTGGTGTACTGCTCAGGCGAGAGGCCTAGAGCCGCGCCTAGCAGGCGAGACGTCTCAAAGCACTGGGCCCGGTAGCAGTAACGGTTGTTTTTGTTATAGCTGTTGCAGCAATTGGCAAGCTTGCAGTAACCGTTTTGGCTGCCTTTCAGCACGTGCCGCTCCGGAATGCCGTGGTAGCTGAACACCACATGGTCGTAGTGATGCTTGGCCATTTCTTCTTTGCCCAGCGTGGCAAATGTGCCCGTGAACCCCGGAATATCTACAAAGGTGCTGATGAAGCTGATGCTGGGCACCACCCACCACTTGCTCACAATATCCATTACCTTTTCTTGTACTGAGCCTGTGCTGGCCGCCGCGTACTGCGGAAACAGCGGCAGCACGATAATGCGGTCTACAGCTGCATCGCGCAGTTCTTGTAGGGCGCTTTCAATACTGGGTTTCTGGTAGCGCATCCCGAAGGCGACCAGATAGTCCTTGCCAAGCTTTTCCTGTACTAGTTTTTGCAAATCTAGGCCATGAAAAAGCAGTGGCGAGCCTCGGTCGGTCCAGAGCTGCTGATATATTTTGGCGGATTTGGGGGCTCGTAATGGCACCACAAGTCCTCTGAACAGCGGGTAGCGTACGGCGGCCGGCATATCAATCACGCGGGCATCCGTCAGGAATTCGTTGAGGTAGCGGCGCACGTCGCCGGTCTGGGGCGAGTCGGGCGTGCCGAGGTTCACGAGCAGGACGCCGATGCGGCCTTTAGTAGAAGTGGGAATGGAGGGCATAAAAGAAGGTAACGCCAAGAGGTGCCAAGCGAATCAGCGGGGCAAGTGGCCTAGAAACTGTACTAAGCCAATGCAAAGGTCGCCAACGATTTCTGAACTAAAACCTGACTTATGTCATCTTTCAATTCGTGGTAGAGACAATCTTGCCCGAAGCTATGTTTTAGAGGGCAGGTGGCCTAGCCGCCGGAAAGTCGTACCTTTGCAGGCCAAAATCCAGATTCTGAAGTGAATACCGAACCAACTCCGCACCGCGCTGGCTTTGTGAGCATTATCGGCAAGCCCAATGTGGGCAAGTCTACGCTTATGAACGCCCTGATGGGCGAGCGGCTCAGCATCGTTACGAGCAAGGCCCAGACCACGCGTCACCGCATCTTGGGCATCCTCAACGGCGCTGATTTCCAGCTTGTCTATTCCGATACGCCCGGTATCATCCAGCCCAAATACGAGTTGCACAACGCCATGATGTCGTTTGTGTACTCCTCCTTGGAAGATGCGGACGTGATTCTGTTCGTGACCGACATCTACGAAAAGCACGACGAAGAGCCGGTAGTTGAGCGTCTGCGCAAAATGGTAGACACACCGATCCTGCTGCTCGTTAATAAAATTGACCAAGCCGATCAGGCCGAGGTGGAAGCCAAAGTAGACTACTGGCGTGAGCATTTGCCCAATGCCACCCACGTTCTGCCGATTTCGGCGCTGGAGAAGTTCGGGACCGGCGAACTGCTGGATCTGATTCTGGGCTACCTGCCAGTGCACCCACCGTACTACCCCAAAGACGAGCTAACCGACAAGCCCGAGCGGTTCTTTGCGGCCGAGATGATTCGGGAAAAAATCTTCAAGCTCTACAAAAAAGAGGTGCCTTACAGCTGTGAGGTAGAAATTGAGGAGTTCAAAGAAGAAGATGCCATCATCCGGATGCGCTCCATCATCTATGTAGAGCGCGCCAGCCAGAAAGGCATCATCATCGGGCAGCAAGGCGCTGCTCTCAAGAAAGTAGGCACCTGGGCCCGCGAGGAAATGGAGAAGTTCTTCCAGAAGAAAGTATTCCTCGAAATCCACGTAAAAATCAACGAAAACTGGCGCACTGACCCCAAAGCGCTAAGCCGCTTTGGCTATAACCAATAAGTGAAATTGTGAAAGGTGAAGTTGTGAACTGATGTTCGACTGGCCTAGGTGACGCAGCCGGAACAGCAATTCGCAATTTCACCTTTCACAATTTTACCTCTTCCGACCTCACATTCACTTAACTACTCCGGGCACTGCCGAAATTGGTCGGGCCGGCGGCTGGAGTCAGACACATGAAAAATACCATTGCCATTGTAGGCCGCCCCAACGTGGGTAAGTCTACCCTTTTTAACCGCCTCGTAGGCCAGCGCAAAGCCATCATGGACAACGAGTCCGGCGTGACGCGCGACCGGCACTACGGCTACGGCGAGTGGATCGGAAAGTACTACACCGTGATTGACACCGGTGGCTACGTGCACAACTCCGACGACATCTTCGAAGGCGAAATTAATAAGCAGGTAAAGCTGGCCATTGATGAGGCTGATGTAGTCCTGTTCATGGTAGACGTAGACGCGGGCATTCATCACCTGGATGAAGAATTTGCCAACGTACTGCGCCGCTACCAAGGCAAAAAGCCGATTTACATTGTCGCCAACAAGGCCGATACCAACTCGCGCATTCATGCTTCCGGTGAGTTCTACACGTTGGGCGTGGGCGATGGTGAGATTTTCCCGATCAGCAGCCAGAGTGGTTCCGGCACCGGCGACCTGCTGGATGCGGTAGTGAGCCACTTTGAGGAAGAAGGCGTGGAAGAACCCGATGCTGGTGTTCCGAAAATTGCCATCGTAGGCCGCCCGAACGTGGGAAAATCGTCGTTCGTGAACCTGCTGCTGGGCACCGACCGCAGCATCGTAACGGATATTGCTGGCACCACCCGCGACTCTATTCAGGCGCGCTACAATGCCTTCGGCAACGAGTTCATTCTGGTAGATACCGCTGGCCTACGCCGCAAAACCAAGGTGCACGAAGACGTAGAGTTCTACTCAGTGCTGCGCTCGTTGCGTGCCTTGGAAGAATCGGATGTCTGCATCGTGATGCTCGACGCTACGCGCGGCATTGAGGCCCAGGATGTGAACATCATTGGCCTGGCCGACAAGAACCGCAAGGGCATCGTGATTCTGGTGAACAAGTGGGACCTGATCGAGAACAAGGAAACCAATACGGCCAAGGATTTCGAGGCAAAAATCCTCGAAAAGATTGCGCCTATTGCCTATCCGCCTATCATTTTCACCTCGGTGCTCACCAAGCAGCGCGTGCATAAGGCCATTGAAACGGCCGTGCAGGTGTATGAGAACAAGCGCAAGAAAGTACCGACTTCCGAGCTGAACGAGGTGATGCTGCGCGAAATCGAGAAATACCCGCCGCCCATTAGCAAGGGCAAACTGGTGCGCATCAAGTACGTGACGCAGCTGCCCACGCACAACCCTGTGTTTGCGTTCTTCTGCAACCTGCCGCAGTACGTGAAAGAGAGCTACACGCGCTACCTGGAAAACCGCCTGCGCGAAAACTTTGGCTTCGAAGGCACACCTATCGGTATTGTTTTCCGGAAAAAGTAAGAGTGGAAAGTGGCCTAGCGTATGCGCTAAGATCATTGCTAGGCCACTTTCATAACCCCGTCAGTAAAGAAGAAAAATTTTCTTTGCTGACGGGGTTACCTTTTTCAAGGTGAGGTATAAAGGGACGTATTTCACTGACGCTCTCTCCTGAAAAGCAGTGAAATCAGCTTTTAAATTGACTTCAAAGTTTTCAAACAACCCCTACCATGAAAAAAGTACTGTTCCTTGCCCTGGCTGCCGCTTCGTTCTCGTTCACTGCTTGCGACAGCAAGAAAGAAGATGCTACCGAGCAGGCTGCTGACAACGTAGAAAACGCTGGCGAAGCTAAGGCTGACGCTATGGAAGAGAAGGCTGATGCCGTTCGCGATTCAGCTGACGCTACTGCCGACAAAATGGAAGATGCAGCTGACGCAACTGATGCTCCTGCTACCACTACCGCTCCTGCTACGACTCCTGCTCAGTAATTTGAGTGAGTCCTTCGGGATATAAAAAAGAGGCCTATCACTTGTGGTAGGCCTCTTTTTTTGTGCCTATGCTACTTTGAATAGGCGAGTTGTTAGCCCAGCCGTCGCTGTAGCAGGCTATCTACCACATCAAATAGCTTGCGCGGCGCATACGTGCGCCACGGAAGATCATCCAGTTGCCCGCCAAAGTTGACGTAGCTGTCGATGTTGTACTGGCGCATTTCGCGGATGACGTGGTCCTGGAAGTTCACGGCCGCAATCCAGCCATCTTCCACGTCTTCAAACCACTCCTCGTAGTAGTCGTCTTCGGAGCCGTGGAAGTTGAAGACGTTTTCGCCGATAAGAATGAATTTGCGGATTCCTTCGTGCGTCATCAGATCTACGATGTTGCGCTTGAGGTTCATGATGTCGTTTTCAATGGCATCATTCCACTCCCCGATAAACTCAATAATGGCCAGGCCAAGATCGTAATCAACGAAAAGAATCTTCAGGAACAGCGTATCCGAGTCGAGACTATCCCACTGCGGGTGGATGTAATAGCCGTAAATGGTATTGACGTAGCTATCGAGGCTGTTTTCGGCTTCAAAGAGGGGAGAGCGGGGGTCCTCGGTGGCCGAATAATGGTCCAGCCAGGCGTAGTGCGGCTCAATGGTATGCATAAGCGTAAGCGGGCTAAGGAGAAAACAAAGCACACGCTCGCGCTTGTGCCCTAGGCCGTGCCAGGTAGCAGTAGCCTCATTGCCCTTAACTCCAACCAAAGCGGCCAGGTTTCCGCACCCGCCCGAAACCTGCTATACTGGCCTAGCAGCCAATACGCATGCTTATTTCCGGGCCACAAGGGCCGCCCGCACCGAGCCATGCTGCCGGAGCAGCTCGGCAGCTTCTGTCTGCGAAATCTGCAGTTCATCCATAAGCATCTTTTCGCCTCGGTCCACCAGCTTGGCGTTGCTGAGCTGCATATCCACCATCTTATTGCCTTTCACGCGGCCCAGCCGGATAAAGGTGGCTGTGGTGAGCATGTTGAGCGCCAGTTTCTGGCCGGTGCCCGCTTTCAGGCGTGTGCTACCCGTGACGAACTCGGGGCCGGTTACCACTTCTACCGGAAATTCGGCGGCAGCCGCTACGGCCGAGCCGGCATTGCACACGATACAGCCTGTAGCCAAGCCATGCTTTCGGGCCTGCTCTAGGCCACCTATAACGTAGGGTGTGCGCCCAGAGGCGGCAATGCCCACTACAATATCCTGGTCGTTGATGTCGTAGGCCAGTAGATCCTTCCAAGCTTGCTCAGCGTCATCCTCCGCATTTTCTACCGCTTTCCGGATGGCCGTGTCGCCGCCCGCAATAATCCCGACAACTACACCGTGCGGCACCCCAAACGTAGGCGGGCACTCCGAGGCATCCAGAATACCCAGCCGGCCACTGGTGCCGGCCCCAATGTAAAACAACCGCCCTCCTTTGCCGAGCCGGGCCACCGTAGCCTCTACCAGCGCTTCAATCTGAGGCAGGGCCTTCGCTACCGCTTGTGGTACGGTCTGGTCCACAGTGTTCATACCCGCCAGCAGCTCGTGGGTAGAAAGCGTTTCGAGGTTATTGAAGTGGGAAGGGCTTTCAGTAGTACTCATAAGTGGGATGGGAATGGAAAAGCAGATATGTGTTGCAGCCGAAAAAGTGTTTCCACCTCAGAAGCTACACTAGCTGCCCAATAACAGTGAATTTATCGAAGACGTGGTTGGTATGCGGAGCATCGTGGTCGAGCTCCTTTGTCAGGTCCTGGCCGGCCCAGTGCTCGTAATGGTTGCCGCGCTTCCAGAGGCGTGAGCGGGTCACATCGTAAATCAGCCCCTGGTAGGCCACCCAAATTTCGTCGCGGTCTTGGCCGTTGCGCAGGGCCAGCTGGGCGCGGCTATAGCGCGGTAGCGTTGGAACGGAGTCGGGTAGTTGGTCGCTCATCGGGGCATAGGCCTAGCGGGAAGTATTATCCCAAAAGGGCCTGGGTCAGAATCCAGCGGTTAGGTAAATCTCCCTGAGCAGCGCGCAAATAATCCTGGTAGCTGCAGGGTACAATGCGTTTGATGTCGCTGTCGGCGAGGCTCTCCACTTCCAACCACCATTTTTCGGTACGCTTGCCTTTGTAAAACACCAGCTTGGCGGGTGTGCCCGGCAGGCCTACAGCATACCGGATAAAGCGTTTGCTCTGGAAATCCGTTTCGCCCCGGCGGTGGTAATAGCCCTCAATGAAGTACCAGAGCATGGTAGCCAGCGTCATGGCAGCTAGGCCATGGTGGTCATGATCGGGCCGGTAGCCGTATAGGCCGAAAGAGCTGAGCTGGTCGTTGTGGCCCGCGTACCAGGCCAGTTTCGCGGCTTCCTCGTTGGTCAGGCCAAATGGGTTGGGCGGATAATAGGCGGGTGCATCATTCCAGCGCAGCGCCGCCACATCGAAGCTCACAAAGTCGGCTTGGCGCAGGAGTGGCTCGGCCTGCCGGATGTCGTCGCGGATCTGACCTACGCGCAGAGTTTCGAAATGTAGCTTCTCAAGAGCCGCCAGCACATCGGGCGCAACTAGGTACTGCTGGTGGGCCAACTGCGCGAAGTTGAACAGGAAGCTGGGCTCGTGCATCAGCATGCGCCGCAAATGGCTTTCCTCGGGGCAGGAGCCGTCCTGCTCGGCCATATCCACGCGGGCATCAATGGTGGCGAAGCTCACGGCCCGGTCCAGGGTTTCGTAGGCCAGGAACTGGCCGTAGTCGAGGTCGTGGGAGCCGCCGAGCAGAATAGGAACCGTGTTGTGCTCCAGCAGGGCCGCAATAATTTCGCGCAGGCGCTGATAGGTATCTTGCAGCGTAAGTCCGGGCCGCAGATTGCCCAAATCTACGAGGCGCACGGGCCCAGCCCCTTTCTGTAATTGATACAAGCTACTGCGCACCGCATTGGCGCCGTGGGTGGCAGGCGCCCCCAGCGCACTACCGCGCCATTCATCCAAGCCGATAAGGGCCAGGTCTGCCACCCGCCAGTCCGGAAATGCATCCAGAAACGGCGTGACATAGGTAGCCAGCGTGGTAGAAGAAGAGGAAGCAGAAATCAGCTCTTCGTGGAGCGGATCAAAAAAGATGGCCAGATTCATCGGGCGCGGAAGGTGCGGACGTGTACAAAGCTACGTAAAAGCCGGCCATGGCCCTATCAGCTTTCTGCAACGGAAATGAGCTTTCCCGCGAAAAAAGTAGTTATTTAAGCAGCCTTTCCTGTTCGGCTTACCTTACGCGGCCCGTGCAGCAAACATCCCAGCCTCTATTCGCCAGTCCCACCTTAGTGCCTTCTCTCCCTATGGACATCCGTCGCACCTTCGACATTCTACCCCAGCTTAAGCAGAAGTACAATAAACCTGATTGCTTCGCCTCCAAGATAAATGGCCAGTATACGCCCATCAGCACCGATGCGGCAGTAGAAAAGGTAAATCAGGTAAGCTTGGGGCTGCGCAGCTTGGGCATCCAAAAAGATGATAAGGTGGCCATCATCTCGATGAACCGCCCGGAGTGGATGTTCGCCGATTTTGGTATTGCCCAGCTCGGCGCCACCAGCGTGCCGATGTACCCCAGCATCACGGTGGAAGATTACAAGTACATCTTTACGGATGCCGGCGTGAAAGCTGTTTTCGTGTCTGATAAGAAACTGCTCGATAAGGTGCTGGAGGCCACGCAAGGCTTGGATATTCCGGCCGAGAATATCTTCACCTTCGATAAGATTGCCGGAGCCCGGCACTTTGATGAATTGCTGGAACTAGGGAAAAAAGGCAACCCCGCCGACCTAGAACCTATCAAAGCTGCCGTGCAGCCCGACGACCTGCTGACCCTGATTTACACCTCCGGCACCACCGGTCAGCCCAAAGGCGTAATGCTGACGCACAACAACATCCTCAGCAACTGCCGCAACGCGCAACGCTTTGTGCCCGTCACAAAGGATGATAGGGCGTTGAGCTTCCTGCCGCTCTGCCACATCTTCGAGCGCATGGTAACGCATATCTACCTCATCAATGGGGTAAGCATTTACTATGCTGAGAGCATGGAAACCATTGCGGATAACCTGCGCGAAGTGAAGCCCCAGATCTTTACCACCGTGCCGCGTTTGTTGGAGAAAGTATATGATAAGATTGTGGCGAAAGGCCACGAGCTGGAAGGCGTGAAAAAGCAGCTGTTCTTCTGGGCCCTGAACCTCGGCCTGAAGTACGACAACCAGAAAGACCACGGCTTCCTCTACAACACGCAATTGGCGCTGGCCAATAAGCTGATTTTCAATAAATGGCGCGAAGCCCTGGGGGGTAATCTGCGCTGCATTGTAAGTGGGGGCGGAGCCCTGCAGCCGCGCCTGGCTCGGGTGTTTTGGTCGGCGGGTATTCCCGTTATGGAAGGCTACGGCCTCACTGAAACCTCGCCGGTAATTGCGGTGGGCGGCTACGAGCCCGAGAACAATATGATTGGCACTGTAGGCCCTATCATCGATAACACGGAAGTGAAAATTGCTGCTGATGGTGAGATTCTGACCAAGTCGGAGTCGGTGATGAAAGGCTATTACAACAAGCCCGAATTAACGGCGAAGGAGTTTGACGAGGAGGGCTGGTTCCATACCGGTGACATCGGCGAGATAGTAGACGGGAAGTTCCTCAAAATAACGGACCGTAAGAAGGAGATGTTCAAAACCTCAGGCGGCAAGTACATTGCCCCGCAGGTACTGGAAAGCAAGCTAAAGGAGTCGCCGCTGGTAGAGCAGTGCATGGTCGTCGGCGACGGGCAAAAGTTTCCGTCCGCTCTCGTTATTCCTTCCTTTGATGACCTGAAAGGCTGGTGCAAGCGCAACAGCATAGACTGCAATTGCTCCAATGAGGAGCTCGTCAAGAAAGAGCAGGTGGTGAAGATGTACGAAGACCTCGTGCACAAGTACAACAAGGACTTCGCCCAGTGGGAGCAGGTGAAGAAAATCGTGCTGCTGCCTCAACTCTGGACCGTAGAAACCGGTGAAATGACGCCCACCCTGAAAGTCAAGCGCAAGATCATTACGGCTAATAATAAAGACCTCATTGACAGCTTGTACCAACAAGCTGTGAAATCGTAATAGTTGAGCAGGCACTTGCCGAAGGCTTGGTTACTCAGTAGAGTAGCCAAGCCTTTTGGTTTGTTGTAACTTAAGATGTGGTAGCAGAGCGGGCCCGTGCCAACGGCTAGGCCAGTAGGTGGATATCGAAAAGCCGCCTGCCGCCAAGTGCTAGGCCACTTGCTGGAGGAGCAAACTTTTTTTGCGTAACTTAGTATGCAAGCATAACATATTTCTGTATGTTTACCGGACTTGCTCCCCTCACCCATGACACCCGAAGAAACCGTCGATTATAACATCAAAGTTGCCTGGCACGCCATTTCGCGCATGTACAATACGCAGGCGGCTAAGCACGACATCACCACGAGCATTGGCTTCGTGCTGCTGAACATCGACCAGGAGAACGGTACGCCTGCCACCAAGATAGCGCCTTTGTTGGGGCTGGAAACTCGCTCCCTGACGCGTATTCTACGCAGCATGGAAGAGAAAGGCCTCATCTATAAACAGGCTGACACCCAGGATAAACGTTCGGTGCGCATCTTCCTGACGGAAGAGGGCCTACGGGGTAAAGAAATTTCCCGCCAAACGGTACGTCACTTCAACCTGAAGGTGCGTGAGAAAATCCCGCAGAGCGAGCTGAACGTGTTTTTTAAGGTAGTAGGTCAGATCACCGGCATGATTGAGGGTAAAACCCTTTACGACGACTTCAAACCGAAACCTTTGCGCTCCGAGTCGCCGGCTTAGGCCTGTTCTTGGGGCTTTTTTACTGCCCGAAAATCCCCTAGTCTGGGGTTTTCTTACGGCTAAAAATTCGGCATGACGAGTAGTTTGGCAGCCAAATTATCCTTTCTGATTCTTTCATTTCTCACCCACTCATTCCCCCACGAATGAATCGTACCATCAAAAAAGTAGCTGTACTGGGCTCCGGTGTGATGGGCTCGCGCATTGCGTGCCACTTCGCCAACATCGGCGTGCAAGTACTGCTGCTCGACATCGCACCGAAAGAGCTTCTGCCAGCTGAAGAAGCGAAAGGCCTGAAGCTGGACAACCCCGCGGTGAAGAACCGCATTGTCAACAGCTCCCTGCAGGCTGCCGTAGCCGCTAACCCGTCGCCCTTGTACCGCAAGGCCGATGCTAGCCGCATCAAGACCGGCAACTTCGACGACAACCTCAAGGACATTGCCACCTGCGACTGGACGATTGAGGTAGTAGTAGAGCGCCTCGATATCAAAAAGAGCCTGTTCGAGCGCGTGGAGCAATACCGCAAGCCCGGCACGCTCATCACCAGCAACACCAGCGGCATCCCGATTCATATGATGACGGAGGGCCGCTCCGACGACTTCAAAAAATACTTCTGCGGCACGCACTTCTTCAACCCACCGCGCTACCTGAAGCTGCTCGAAATTATTCCGACCCCGGACACGGACCAGGCGGTAGTGGATTTCCTGATGCACTACGGCGACCTGTACCTAGGTAAAACCACCGTACTCGCCAAAGACACGCCTGCCTTCATTGCTAACCGCGTAGGCGTTTTCGCCATCATGGACGTGGTGCAGGTGATGAGCCAGCTAGGCCTGTCGGTAGAGGAAGTAGACAAGCTCACCGGCCCGGTTATCGGTCACGCCAAGTCGGCTACCTTCCGTACTTCGGACGTGGTAGGCCTGGATACGATGATCAACGTAGCCAACGGCCTCGCCCAGAACCTGCCCAATGACGAAGCTAAAGCGGTGTTCCAGCTGCCGGACTTCATCAAGAAGATGGCGGAGAACAAGTGGCTAGGCGACAAAACTGCTCAAGGCTTCTATAAGAAAGTAAAAGGCGAAGGCGGCAAATCGGAGATTCAGGCGCTTGACCTCGCCGCGATGGAATACAAGCCCAGCGCCCGCGTGAAGTTTGCCACGCTGGAAAGCACTAAGCCAATCGAAAAACTGGCTGACCGCTTCAAGGTCCTGGTAGCCGGCAAAGACAAAGCCGCTGACTTCTACCGCAAAACCTTCGCGGGCCTGTTTGCCTACGTGAGCAACCGGATTCCGGAAATAACTGACTCTCTGTTTAAGATTGACGACGCGTTGCGTGCTGGCTTCGGCTGGGAGATGGGTCCGTTTGAAACCTGGGATGCCCTAGGCGTTCAGAAAGGATTGGAGCTGGCTCAGGCTGAAGGCAAAACGGTTGCCCCTTGGGTGCAGGAAATGCTAGCCGCTGGCAGCGCTACCTTCTATAAGGTCAGCGAGCAAGGCGTAAAGCAGTTCTACGACATCGAGGCCAAGGCCTACAAAGCCATTCCGGGTGTTGAGAACTTCATTATCCTCGATAACCTGCGCGCTACGGGCAAGGTCATCTGGAAAAATGCCGGTGCTTCGGTACTGGACCTCGGCGACGGCATTATAAACGTGGAGTTCCACAGCAAGATGAACGCGCTGGGCTCCGACGTGATTCAGGGCCTGATGAAAGGTGTGGAAATTGCCGAAAAGGATTTCCGCGGTATGGTTGTTGGCAACGACGCGCCAAACTTCTCGGCCGGTGCCAACCTAGGCCTAGTGTACATGTTCGCGCTAGACCAGGAGTACGACGAGCTGAACCTGATGATTGCCCAGTTCCAGCAGGCCATGATGCGCATGCGCTACAGCAGCATTCCGGTGGTAGGCGCTCCGCACGGCCTCGCCTTAGGCGGCGGCTGCGAGCTGAACCTGCACTGCGACCGAGTTGTAGCTGCCGCTGAAACTTACATGGGCCTCGTGGAATTTGGCGTAGGCCTGATTCCCGGCGGCGGTGGTACCAAGGAAATGACCCTGCGCACCGCAGCCAAGTATGAAGAAGGAGAGCCCGAGTACAACCTGCTCCGCAACAGCTTCATGACCATCAGCACCGCCAAAGTTTCGACTTCCGCGGCTGAGGCCTTCGATCTGGGCTTCCTGCGCCGCGGCGACGAGGTAGTGGTAAACAGCAACCGCGTCATCGCGCAAGCTAAAGCTGCTGCCATTGAGCTGGCTGAAGATGGCTACACCCAGCCCGTGCAGAAAACCAACATCAAGGTGCAAGGCAAAGGCGCCCTCGGTATGTTCCTGACCGGCGTGCACGCCATGAAGGAGGGCCGCTACATCTCTGACCACGACGTGAAAATCGCCAACAAACTGGCCTACATCATGTGCGGCGGCGACCTAAGCAGCCCCACCGAAGTATCGGAGCAATACCTGCTGGACCTGGAGCGTGAAGCCTTCCTTTCGCTGACCGGCGAGCGGAAAACGCTGGAGCGTATTCAGAGCATCCTGACCACTGGCAAACCCTTGAGAAACTAGAGCTAAAACCTAGTTCCCTGCCTCTGAAGAGGAGAGGGTAGGGGTGGTTGACTGGTCTAGAACGAACCTAGTGTGACTAGATGTTCTATCATCAGCAACTACTCTAACCTCAAGAGGAACTAGGCCTAGAATAGCTCTAATCCCACTATTTTCTTCAAGACTCACTACAATGAATGCATATATCGTAGCTGGTTACCGCACGGCCGTTGGCAAAGCCACCCGCGGCGGTTTCCGCTTCACCCGCCCCGATGACCTCGCCGCCGACGTCATCAAGCACCTGGTAGCCTCCGTGCCCGCCCTCGACCCCACGCGCATTGATGACGTGATGGTAGGCAACGCGGTGCCGGAAGCCGAGCAAGGCCTGCAAATGGGCCGCCTGATTTCGCTACTGGCGCTACCCATGAACGTATCGGGCCTCATCGTGAACCGCTACTGCGGTTCCGGCGTGGAAACCATTGCCATGGCCGCCAGCAAAATCTCGGCGGGTATGGCTGAGTGCATCGTGGCCGGTGGCACCGAGAGCATGAGCATGGTGCCTACCGTGGGCTGGAAAACGGTGCCCAACTATAAACTGGCGCAGCAGCACCCAGACTACTACCTCGGCATGGGCCTCACGGCCGAAGCTGTAGCGCAGGACTACAAAGTGTCGCGCGAAGATCAGGACCAGTTTGCTTACAACTCGCACCAGAAGGCCATCAAGGCGATTCAGGCCGGCAAGTTTAAGGAGCAGATTGTGCCCATCACGGTAGAAGAAACCTACCTCGATCAGGCTACTGGCAAGAAGAAGAACCGCTCGTTTGTAGTAGATACCGACGAAGGCCCACGTGCTGACACGTCCATTGAGGCGCTGGCCAAATTGCGTCCGGTATTCGCGGCTAATGGTTCGGTAACGGCTGGTAACTCTTCTCAGACTTCTGATGGTGCCGCTTTCGTCATCGTAATGTCGGAACGCATGGTGAAAGAGCTGAACCTAGAGCCCATTGCGCGCATGATTACTTATGCCACCGAAGGCATCGACCCGCGCATCATGGGTATGGGCCCGATCAAGGCTATTCCGAAGGCGTTACGCCAGGCGGGCATGAAGCTCCAGGATATCGACCTGTTTGAGCTGAATGAGGCCTTTGCTTCTCAGTCGATTGCCATTACCCGCGAGCTGGACATTGACGAGAGCAAGCTGAACGTGAATGGCGGTGCCATTGCGCTAGGCCACCCACTGGGCTGCTCGGGCGCTAAGCTTAGCATTCAGCTTTTCCACGAGCTGCGGGCGCAAGGCAAAAAGTACGGCATGGTAACCGCCTGCGTAGGCGGCGGCCAGGGCGTAGCCGGCATCTACGAATTGCTGAAATAAGCCGGTAGCGGGTTCGGTGGTCGGTGGCGTGCGCCGCCGGAAAGCGTGGCAGCGTTTTCCTAAGGAAAACTCAACTGGCCTACGGCACCGACCACCGAATCTGCTCCGTTTTCAGAACCAGATACTTAGGTAAACTGTTCTGCTTAAAAAGATTAAGAACCCCGGCACTCGGGGTTTCTTTTTCAGAAAGTACTCGGCAAGCATAACATAATTTGCTATCTTTCGGTATCCCACACTGAAGGGGCTAGTGGTAGCCAAATAGTAGGTATGCCGAGTATCTTCTTTCTCTTTTCGACATCGATTTTTTCCCAACCCCAACATCTCACCCGGTCATGGAAGTAACTAACAAGCTTGTGAAAGGCGGCGAGTTCATCATCAAAGAAACCGACGCTCAGGACGTATTTACCCCCGCCGATTTTTCGGAGGAGCAGAACATGATGCACCAGACGGCTCTGGACTTCGTGGAAAAAGAAGTGCAGCCCCTACTGGAGCGCCTCGATAACCATGAAGAGGGCCTCATGCGCGGCCTGATGGAGAAAGCTGGTCAGCTAGGCCTGTTTGGGGTAAGCATCCCGGAGCAGTACGGCGGACTGGACATGGACTTTACTACCTCCCTGCGCGTGACCGAAGGCGTAGGCGGTGGCCACTCGTTCCCAGTTGCTTTCGCGGCTCACACGGGTATTGCTATGCTGCCCATTCTGTACTTCGGCAACGAAGAGCAGAAAGCCAAATACCTGCCTGGCCTGACCAGCGGTGAGCTGATGGGTGCCTACTGCCTCACGGAGCCCGGCTCGGGTTCTGACGCGCTGGGTGCTAAAACCAAAGCTATTCCGACCGAAGACGGCGAGTTCTACGTGCTGAACGGTCAGAAAATGTGGATTACGAATGGCGGTTTCGCCGACGTATTCATTGTGTTTGCTCAGGTTGACGGCGATAAGTTCACCGGCTTCATTGTGGAGCGCAACACGCCCGGCCTAAGCCTCGGCAACGAAGAGCACAAGATGGGCATCAAGGGCTCGTCTACGCGTCAGGTGTTCCTTTCGGATGTGAAAGTGCCGAAATCAGCGGTACTGGGCGAGATTGGTAAAGGCCACCTCATTGCCTTCAACATCCTGAACATCGGCCGTATTAAGCTGGCTGCTGCTTGCTTGGGTGCTACCAAAATGGCCTCTACGTTGAGCATCAAGTATGCCAACGAGCGGGTGCAGTTCAAACTGCCTATCAGCAAGTTCGGCGCTATCAAGTTCAAGCTGGCCCAGCAGGCTGTGCGTATCTACGCCGTAGAGTCGGCTATTTACCGCGCCGGTATGGACATTGCCCGCATGGAGCAGGAGTTGCTGGCTAAAGGCCAGAGCCACAACGAGGCCTTGCTGGGTGCTGCCCGCGAGTTTGCCGTGGAGTGCGCCATCCTGAAAGTAGAAGGTTCGGAAGTGCTTGACTACGTGGTGGATGAAGGCGTGCAGGTGTATGGTGGCTACGGCTTCTCGGCCGACTACCCCATGGACCGCGCCTACCGGGATTCGCGCATCAACCGCATCTTTGAGGGCACGAACGAAATCAACCGCATGCTGGCCGTTGATATGATCTTGAAGAAGGCCATGAAAGGTGAGCTGGATCTGATGGGCCCCGCCCAGGCCGTGCAACAGGAGCTGATGGCTATTCCGGACTTCAACCTGGAAGAAGAAACTGGCCTGTTTGCTGCTGAGAAAAAGACCATTGCCAAGCTGAAAAAGGCCATTCTGATGGTAGCTGGCACGGCCGTGCAGAAGTACATGAACTCGCTCGCTAAAGAGCAGGAAGTACTGATGAACATTGCCGATATGGCTATCAAAGTCTACACCGCCGAAAGCACCATTCTTCGCGTGGAGAAAGAGGCCGGCGTGAAAGGCGAAGAGGCTGTTTCAACGCAAATTGACATTGCCCGCGTGTACCTCTACGACACTGTGGACCAGGTAAACAAGTTCGGCAAAGACGCCATCGGCACCATGACCGAAGGCGACGAACAGCGTCTGTTGGCTATGGGCCTCAAGCGCTTCACTAAGGCTGACCTCTACAACGCCAAGGAAGCCCGTCGTCGCATTGCCGACCACCTGATTGCCGCCAACGAGTACACGTACTAGCGTGTATTGCTAGGCCACTATTCGGACTGATTGAGTATCGGCGCAAGTGCTGGCAGGCAGTTGCCCGATTCAAGCCTCCGAAACCCATAAAAGCAGAAAGCTGCTCCTGATATCAGGAGCAGCTTTCTGCTTTTATGCACAACGCATAGCCCTCAGATGCCGTTTGCAAGCAGATACTCCACCCCAACTCCCACTAGGTATGGCCAACGAACAGGTACAGGGTAAAGACTTTTACGAGAGTGTGCTGCGGTTTTACGACCACGCCGCGAGCTTCTCCAAGCTGGACCCCGGCATTATTGCCCAAATCCGGGCCTGCAACAGTATTTACAAGGTCAACTTCCCGGTGGAAGTTGATGGCCACGTGCAGGTGTTCGAAGGCATTCGGGTGCAGCACAGCCACCACAAACTGCCCAGCAAAGGCGGCATCCGCTACAGTGTATATGTGGATGAGGAGGAGGTAATGGCCCTCGCCACACTCATGACCTTTAAGTGCGCGTTGGTCGATGTGCCATTTGGCGGGGCCAAAGGTGGAGTAAAAATTAACCCCCGTACTACCCCCGTAAATATCCTGGAGCGCGTAACGCGCCGCTATGCCACGGAGCTGATCAAGAAAAACTTGATTGGCCCCGGTATGGACGTGCCAGCCCCTGATTACGGCACCAGCGGCCGGGAAATGGCCTGGATTGCCGACACATACATGACGTTTAAGTACGGCGACACCAGTGCTCTAGGCTGCGTAACCGGCAAGCCCGTAGGCCAGGGTGGTATCCGGGGCAGGACCGAGGCAACTGGCCTAGGCGTGTTCTACGGCCTCCGCGAACTACTGCTGGATGAGCCGATGCTGAAAAAAGTAGGTCTTAGCAGTGGCGTGACTGGCAAGCGCATCATTGTGCAAGGGCTGGGCAATGTGGGCTACTTCGCGGCTCATTTTTGCCAGCAGGATGGCGGTATCATTACCGGCATTGCCGAGCGGGAAGGCGGTATCTATAGTGAGACTGGCCTAGACGTAGCCGCCGTGTTTAAGCACCGCCAGGAAACTGGTTCGGTGCTAGGCTTCCCTGGCGCGAAAGACATAGCTGAGTCCCTAGACCTGCTGGAGTACGAGTGTGACGTGCTGATACCGGCTGCGCTGGAAAACCAGATTCACGAAGGCAATGCAGCTAGGATCAAGGCCAAAATTATTGCCGAAGGAGCTAACGGGCCTACCACACAGGGCGCTGAGAAGATTCTGCTGGAAAAGGGCATCATCATTCTGCCTGACCTATACCTCAACGCGGGTGGCGTAACGGTTTCCTACTTCGAGTGGCTGAAAAACCTTTCCAATGTACGCTTCGGTCGTATGGGCAAGCGAGCTGAGGAAGGTGCTATGCGCCGCTTGGTTGCTACCATTGAGCGCACCACCGGCAAAACCCTCACGGCCGAGGAGCGCCAGCAAATCGTGCATGGTGCCGACGAAATTGACCTCGTACGCTCCGGCCTTGAGGACACCATGATTACGGCGTATCAGTCTATCCGGAAGGTGATGGATGAGGTAGAGGGCATCACGGATTTGCGTACGGCGGCTTTCTACAGTGCTATTGAGAAGATCGGGGTAAGCTACCAGTCACTCGGTATTTTTCCGTAGGCCACTGTTGGCATCCGGCAGAAAAAGGGCCGCTTCCTATCTGGAAGTGGCCCTTTTACTTTTCTTATACGCGAAATGGGAAGTGGCCTAGGGCCTACTTTACTACGATCCTATTCAGCATAAGCGCCGCCGATTTCTTGCTAGGCCTGCTTACGCCAACCAGCGTTTTCGCATCAAGCCAGCCTGTGAAATCTTTCACGTAGGAAGGGTTTTGGTCGGAAGCTACGTTCAGGCCCAAGCCTTTGGGTTCCTGCACCACACCCGTTTGGGCATTCACGCGGCGCAAGTATAAGTCTGACTTGTTCTTGATTTTCTCCCAGGTCACAAACTGGATATCCTGCCCAAATACGGCGGCGCGGTAGCCAATGCTGCTGAAACCCTCGGCGGCAGGAGCAACCTGATCTTTGGCAATGATGCTGTGCCAGCTCGGCGACTGAAACTCGTTGTAACCGAACAAGTGCAGTTCCCGCGTGTGGCCCGGCGAGTCTTCTCCGCCTTCCTCGTATTTCTTTTCGGCCACTACTACCAACTGCTTTTCCTCGGTGAGGAGCAGGTCAGTCAGGTACACGTCTTCCAGGCGTTTGGCAGTAGCGCCGCTGGCTTTATTGGTTTCGGCCAGATACTCGGGTGTGAATTTGAACTCGGGCGCGAATTTCATATCTCCCTCACCGCTGAAATCAAATTTCACCAGCTTTAGGCTTTGGTACAGGCCCGTCTCGCGCTCGTTGCAGATGGCGGCAGCGTAGAGCGTATTATCCGCCTGCAAAGCAAAACGGGAGTCGAAGACGTTCACTTCTTTGCCGCCAAATGTACCCCCCACAGATACCGACATCACCTTCACCTCGGGCGAATCGTTGCGGTAGCGGCGCACAGTCAGCTTCTTCATGCCGTCTCCTACTAGCGTCACGTACTGCGAGCCATCATTGGCAACCTGTACCGTGATAGAAAAGAAGCCGCCCTGATCATGGAAATCGTAGGTGCGGTCTTTAAGCTTCAGGAGCTTCTCATCATAAACAGAAGCATTTACGGCTCTGATCTGCTCATTGCGGGTGAGGTAACGCCAGGCCACCAGCTTACTGCCATCGGGGGAGAAGACCACGCTGGGGCGACGGTCGCGGGCATCCGCTTCCACCAGTTTTTTAAGCGGAGCCTTTTGTCCATTGCTCAGCTCGAAAGATTGGGCTGATAACACCTGCGATGAACCGCTTTTCTGATGTATGACCACAATAGCCTGATTGCCCGAGCAGGAAAAGGCATCGATGGCCTGATCAGCCGACAACGGCACCGCAGTAGACCAGGTCCGTTTCAGGTCGGCATCATAACGCTCAACGGCGTACTCGGTGGCTGATTTGTGGGCTAGAATCACGAAACCACCACTCGAAAGGGGAATGGTTTTACGCAGGACGCGCTGGTTATATCGATCATCGGCGCGCTCAGGCAAATAACTGAACGGCGCTGATTTTACTCTTTGGGCCACTACCGACGTGGGGCCGGCAAGCAAACCAGCCAGCAACAGGCTAGCGGCTAAAACGGAAGAAAGTCGCACGAAATGAGGTAGTTAGGAAATAAATGAAAAAATCAGGAAAAATGTACTCTCCAAAGGTATCCAACTTCCAGACCACTCCGTATATGCCGACGTTTCCAAGGGCAATCGGTCTGGGAAAAAGAAATCTTCATGCTTTCTTAACGCCTAACAGGGTGATTTATACACATCGACCTGTTTCCTTTGTAGCGAAAGCAGCTTACGCTGATAGAAAGCGGGAGCTCATGTACGAAGGTCAATATTTAACTAATTAAATATTGGCATTTGCTTCTGCACAACTCCCGTAAAGCTAACAGCGAGAGCAGATACTTCCCTTCGATACATTTTCTTCTGTTTTTTTCTTGGTTTAACCACTCTGGCGCAATAATTGCCAGGCCCCTAGTCCGCTTACAACCGACCCTGTCGTTATGAAAACTTTACTACGCCTTTTTTTACTTGTTACTTTAGTTGTTATCGGAAAGCTTTCCAAGGAGGACAGCGCTTTCCCAGCATCTGCCGCCAAGTCAGCCCAGTCCGTTCTACAAGCGCCAGTTCGTAGCGCTTCATTATTCTTCGGACAGGCAGTTCCCAAAACATCTACCAACCTCGGCCACGAATATCAGTGGCATGCAACCTCTACCAGCTTAAACTAGATGTTGATAGGCGGCTTTCAGAAGCCGCCTTTTTTGTGGCCTACACATAACAAGGGCTTGCCAGCGCTACTACCGCTGGCAAGCCCTTGTTATGTGTAGGCCACCTAGATAGTTACTTGTGTAGTGTATAATGCCCTAGCATTAGCTGATGCGGCTCCAGTTGACGGCCGTGGCCGGCAGGCTTTCAATATGCCGTCGGATGGGCAGGTTGCCGGGGTGGCCTAGGCCAGGGTCGGCGTTGAGCAAGGCCTGGGCCGCCGCCCGGCTCTCGCTCAGGATGCGGCCGTCTTTAGCTAAGTCAGCAATCAGCAGATCAAGCACGCCGCTCTGCTGAGTGCCCATCAGGTCGCCGGGGCCGCGCAGTTTCAGGTCGATGTCGGCAATTTCGAAGCCGTTGTTGGTGCGCACCATGGTTTCGATGCGAGTGCGCGAGTCTTTGCTGAGCTTATAACCCGACATAAGAATGCAATAGCTCTGGTCGGCGCCCCGGCCTACGCGGCCGCGCAGCTGGTGGAGCTGAGAAAGACCAAACCGCTCAGTGCTCTCAATCACCATCACCGAGGCATTCGGCACGTTCACGCCTACCTCAATAACGGTGGTAGCCACCATTATCTGGGTTTCATTTTTCACGAAACGCTGCATTTCAGCGTCTTTTTCACCCGCCGTCATGCGCCCATGCACAATGCTGATCTGAAACTCGGGGAAGGCGCGCGCCACGCTTTCGTAGCCATCCATGAGGTCCTTGTAGTCGGCCATGGCCTCGCTTTCCTCAATGAGCGGATACACGATGTAGACCTGACGGCCCAGCTTGATCTGGTCGCGCAGAAACTGGAATACCTTCAGCCGGTTGGCATCGTAGCGGTGCACCGTTACAATGGGCTTGCGGCCGGCCGGTAGCTCGTCAATTACGGATACATCCAGGTCGCCATACAGCGTCATGGCCAGGGTGCGCGGGATAGGCGTGGCCGTCATTACGAGCACGTGCGGGATGATGTGCGGGTTTTTCTGCCATAGCCTCGAGCGCTGCGCCACCCCAAATCGGTGCTGCTCATCCATAATGGTGAGGCCGAGGTTACGGAACTGCACCACATCTTCCAGCAGCGCGTGCGTGCCTACCAGCATATGCATTTCGCCGGAGCGGAGCTGCTCGTGCAGCACACGCCGCTCGGCGGTGCGGGTGCTACCTGTTAGTTTCCCAATCTTGAGGCCCAGCAGATCGGCGTACTGCTTGAGGCCTACATAGTGCTGGTCGGCCAGAATCTCAGTGGGAGCCATCAGGCAGCTTTGTGCGCCGTTGTCGGCGGCCATCAGCATGCTGATGAAAGCTACGATTGTTTTGCCCGAACCCACGTCGCCCTGCAGCAGACGGTTCATCTGGCGGCCGGAGCAGAAATCTTTGTAGATATCGTGAATAACACGTTTCTGAGCCCCCGTGAGGTCAAAGGGCATCACGTTTTTGTAGAAGTGTACCAGAGAAGGCACCTCCTTGAACAGCTGGCCGGCCAGCTCCACCTTGCGCTGGTCGCGTTGGCGCAGCAGCTTGAGTTGCACGTAAAACAGCTCCTCAAACTTGAGCCGGAAACGGGCCGTCTGAAGTAGCTCCGTGCTTTGCGGGAAGTGAATCTGCTGAATGGCCATGGCCTTGTCCATGAGCCCATACTGCTGGATGAGGTCGGCAGACAGCGTTTCATGGACCTGAGGCAGCGCAATCTTCAAAAGATCGGAGACCATGCGCGCAATAGCCTTGCTATCTACGCGGTGGTAGTTCTTGAGCTTCTCGCTGGTGTTATACACTGGCTGCAGATAGCTCTGGCCCGCTTTGGCTTCCGTCACTTCCTCCAGCTCGGGATGCGCCATCTGGGGGCGCCCATTGAACATGGTGGGCTTGCCGAATACGATGTACTCCTGGTGATTCTTGATGATCTTCTCCAGGTAATTCACGCCCTTAAACCACACCAGATCCAGCTCGCCGCTGGCATCGGCTATCTTGGCCACCATGCGCTTCTTGGGACCTTCGCCGATAACCTCGCGGTTGCGCAAAATGCCTTTCACCTGCACGTAAGGCAGGTCGTCGTGCAGGTCGCAGATGTTATAAAACTGGGTGCGGTCGAGGTAGCGGAACGGGTACCGCTGAATCAGGTCGCCATAGGTAAACAGGTTAAGCTCCTTTTGCAGCAGCTGCGCCCGCTGTAGGCCCACACCACGCAGATACTCCAGTTTGGTCTGAAAGAAATTACTCATGAATCAGCGGCAGGCTGTAGGCCACTTGCGTTCTTCTCCAACAGCTCATGCAAGGTGGCCATAGGAGTAGAGCGAGTGGTTTCTTTACTGGTATTTTAGGGTGTTCAGCAACTCAATAATATCTTTCTTCACGTAGTCAATCACTGGCGCCAACGAGTCGTTGGCAGTAGCTGTGCGGAAGTAAAGCGCGCCTCGGAAGAAGTGCTGCGTGCTGTCAGTGGTGTAGAATTGGAACTGACTGGGTACATCGCCCTGAAGTTCAAACACCGACACGCGCATGCCGTTGGGCGTCTTCAGCGTGCTCTCATCAATAGCTGTAGCCTTAATTTGATGCTTGCTGGTGAGTTTGCGGGCGTCTTCGAGAAGCTTGTTGCTCAGCTGTTTGCTGCGTTTGAGGTCGGCGTACGTAATCTGCACGTTGGCATGCAACTGTGGATAGTAGATGTTAATCCAGTGCGGCTGCGCCAGATAGGAGGAGTCGCGTAGGATTTTGGCTGAGCGGGAATACTTAAATGTGTAGGGGTGCCCCGGCGCCAACTGCTGGTAGGCATGCGGGGGCAAATCAATGCGGTTGTAGCCTTTGGGCTTGGGAGTGAAGTCCGGAGCCGAGGTGCAGCCCACGGCCAAGCCCAGCAGCGTTAGTACAGCGCCCCAGGCGCGCAGAATTCGGAAATCGGCCATGCCAAGCAAATCAGTTGATTATTCAAAGGTAGCACAGTTCCGCGCCAAGCCGCTAGGCCACTTAACCCACCTAATGTGCCTGCAGAAGTGGCCTAGCAGCACCCGCAAGCAAAAAGCCCCGGCGCAGAGCCGAGGCTTTTTAAAGTCAGGAGGAAACTGCGAGTTAGAAAGGCAATTGATTTAGTTCTGGTTCCTCCCGAAATGTAGTGGGTGTTTCGGCAGCGGCAGGCTGGTTGGTTGGCTGGTTTTCGCCAGCACCTGCCCGGCCGTTGCCCAGCATAGAAATCTCCTCCGCTACAATCTCCGTGATGTAGCGCGTCTGGTTGTCCTTATCCTGGTACTGCCGGGTCCGGATGCGGCCCTCCACGTACACCTGATGGCCTTTACGCAGGTACTTTTCGGCTAGCTCCGCGAGGTTGCGCCAGGCGGTTATGTTGTGCCATTCTGTACGCTCTACGCGGGTACCTTGCTTGTCTTTATAGTACTCATTTGTAGCCATCGTGAAGTTGGCTACCGAGTTACCGCCTTCCAGATGGCGCACCTCCGGGTCTTTGCCCAGATGACCGATGAGGATGACTTTGTTTACGCTTGCCATATTGCTGACTTTTAAGTTTTTGAAGAAAGAAAATAGGGAGTTGTAATAAGCATAAAGATACAAAAACGATACATTTATTCCAATCTGATTGGTATTTAAAACACTGAATTGCTAATAAAATTAGTAATAATAACTGGCTTTGGTAGGCGCTCTACCTCTGAGGCCCGGTAGGCCAGTAGGCCAGCTGCCACCGCCGCATCGGATGGCAACGGCTCCGAAAGCCACACCGGATGAAAACGAGCCTCCACCTTCTGGTGGCTCAGTACGTGTCGCATAGCCGTGGAGGCCTCTTCCACCCGATTGGTAGCTACTAGGCCACCCATACTTTCTACTGCCTTCACTAAGGACGCAGCCGAGAATTCAGCTGACTCCGTTTCGTGTAGGACAAAGTCGTAGAGGCCTTCCCAGATATCCTTGGGGCCGCGCTTGCGCATGTATAAGGTATCATCATGGCGCAGCACGAGGTAGTGGAAGTAGCGAGTGCGAGCCGCCTTGGCTTTGCTTTTGACGGGTAGCTCCTGCACCATGCCGTGCTGAAAGGCGTAGCATTCGGTTTGTAGCGGGCAAAACAGGCAGTCAGGCTTGGCTGGCGTGCACTGGATGGCCCCAAACTCCATGATGGCCTGGTTGAACTCTGCTGGCTGTTCGGCCGGAATGAGGTTATCGGCGAGCTGCTGAAATACTTTACGGCTGGCCGGTGCAGCAATATCCTGCGTGAAGCCGAACACGCGGGCCAGTACCCGGAATACGTTGCCATCGAGCACGGCTACTTTCTCATCGTAGGCAAAAGAGGCAATGGCGGCTGCCGTATACTGGCCTACGCCCCGCAACTTAAGTAGCTCAGCATAGGAGCCGGGGAAATGGCCACCGAACTCACTTACCACCTGCTGAGCGGTATGATGCATGTTGCGGGCGCGGGAGTAGTAACCTAGTCCTTGCCAGTGCCTAAGCACCTCATCCTGCGGTGCTGCGGCCAGGTCCTGCACAGTAGGGTAGGAGCTGATGAAATCCAGGTAGTAGGGCAGGCCTTGCTTCACGCGGGTCTGCTGTAGAATAACTTCGGAAAGCCAGATGGCATACGGATCGCGGGTGTGGCGCCAGGGCAGGTCGCGGCGGTGGCGCGGGTACCATTCCAAGAGTCGGTGTGCAAACCAGGGATACTGAGAAAGGGAATTTACGGAACTCAAGGCTTTGAAAAAGAATAAGTTGGATGCAACTTAGGAAGCGCAGCCGAATGCTGCGAAAACTATTGTAAAACCAAAAAAGGGGACTACCTTTGTGCCCCTCAAAACATAAGCAACGCCCTACCGGGCAAGTGCTTACGTTTTGAGGAAGGCAACAATTGCCAAGCACATATTTTTCACCTCCCTAGTACACTTACCAGCGTGACTAAAGCAGAAGTAATCGCCGAAATTGCTGACAAAACCGGCATTGAAAAAGCAGACGTTTCGGCTACCGTAGAAGCCTTCTTCAAAGTTGTGAAGGATTCGATGGCCGATGGCAACAACATCTACGTGCGCGGCTTTGGCAGCTTCGTTAACAAGAAACGCGCGAAGAAAGTAGCCCGCAACATCTCGAAAAATACGTCGATCATCATCGACGAGCATTTCATCCCGAGCTTCAAGCCGTCCAAGACCTTCATTGGCAAGATCAAGAACAGCAAGAAAATCAAAGCCCTGGCTAACGCCTAAGCACCCTTTGCTATCCGATGTCGGCAGTGCCGCCGGGCGTCCTATACCGGAAGCTCGGCGGTCTGCGTTTTTTCCTGCTAATGGCTCGTAATTCCTCTAAGTATCAACTCATTCTCCTCGCTTTGGCGGTGGCTCTTGTGGCCGGTTTGTTTTTGTTGCCGAAGGTGATTGTGAAGCCAAAAGCTGGAAAAGGCGAACTTGCTCAGGGCGCTGCGCGTACTGCTAACCGCGACAACGGAGCTGCTGCTCCTTCCACGGCATCTGTTGATGCAATGGGCAAACCCGAAGGTGCTACTGCTGAGCAGCCGCACATGACGGTGGCTCCTGTTCAACGCCGGGAAATCAATGGCTTGTTGGCGAAGTACAAGGCGGAAGCCGATCTGGCAGCTAAGCTTCGGTTGGCTACAGACCTGGCAGACAAGTACAAAGGCATCGAAAAGTTCGACAGTGCCGGCTTCTACCTGGAGCAGGTGGCCCTGACTCGCCCCGGCGAGCAGGCCTGGAAGCGGGCGGCTGACGCGTATTTCGAAGCATTTAGCTTCGCTACTACCGAGGGACGGCAGAAATTGCTGGGCGCTAAGTGTGAGGAGTTGTATGGGCGTGTGTTGAAAAACAACCCCGATAACCTCGACGCGAAGACCAACCTCGGTATGGCGCTCATGGCCAGCTCGAACCCGGTGCAAGGTATTACCGTGCTGCGCGAAGTGCTGGCTGCTGATCCAAAAAACGAAAAGGTGCTATATAACCTTGGTTTGCTGGCTATTCAGAGCAACCAGTTCGATAAGGCAGCAGAGCGTTTTCAGGAGCTAACTAAAGTAAATCCTGAAAACGTCAACGGACAGTTTTATCTTGGCGTCGCGTTAGCGCAAACCGGCGCGAAAGCGGAAGCCCGTCAGGCCTTCCAGAAAGCCAAGAGTCTCAGCCCCGATCCGGCCCTGGCCGCCTCCGTGGATGAGCAACTTCAGAAGCTGCAATAGTGCTTGTTAACTGTTCTTGAGTGGCTATCGTTGTCTTGGGCATCAGTAGCACAAGCAAGAGTGGCCTACAATAAGAAATCAAAATCAATTCACTCATCTAACCCACAACAACATGCCTTGCGGTAAAAAGAGAAAGCGTCATAAGATTGCCACTCACAAGCGGAAGAAGCGTCTGCGCAAGAACCGTCACAAGAAGAAGTAATCCCTTCTGGGGTTTGCTCGTGGGTGTTTTTCTGGCTCAGAAAAACGCTCTTCTATCTCTCACTTAGTATCTCGAGAGTGGCCAGATGTTCGCTTTCCCCGTGGCTCGAAAGGGAAGCCGGCGCCTTGTGCGCTGGCTTCCCTTTGCGGGTTTCGGGGCAATCTATAACCGTTAGGCCATGCTTTTTGCCAGATACTGCTCTAACCGCTTAATCCATTGAGTAACGAATTAATCATTAATTCTACTCAGGACGGAGAACGGATTGCCCTGCTACAGGACAAGCGGCTCATCGAATATCATTTCGACCGCAATGACACCGCCTACTCGGTTGGTGACCTCTTCCTGGGCACGGTCAAGAAAGTTATGCCCGGTCTGAACGCCGCGTTCATTGACATTGGGTACCAAAAGGATGCCTTTCTGCACTACGGCGACCTGGGGGAAAATTTCCCTTCGCTGACGAAGTGGGTGAAAGGTGTTCAATCGCAGAAAATACCCGTTGGCCCCCTGAAAACCTTCCAGTTTGACGGGATGCTCGACAAAGTCGGCAAGATCGACAACACGCTTAAAAAGGGCCAGCAAATGCTGGTTCAGATTGTAAAGGAGCCAATTTCTACCAAGGGCCCGCGCTTGTCCACGGATATTTCCATGGCGGGCCGGTACTTGGTGCTGGTTCCTTTTTCGAATACCATCAGCGTATCCAAGAAAATCGTCAGCAAGACGGAGCGGGAGCGGCTTAAGCGGCTCATTGCTTCCATCAAGCCCGACAATTTTGGCGTGATTATCCGCACCGTGGCCGAAGGCCGCGAGGTGGCTGAGCTCGACAAGGATATGCAGAACATGGTGGAGAAGTGGGAAAAGCTCTACCAGACCCTGCGCACGGCCAAGCCGAACGACAAGGTGCTGGGGGAACTGGGTCGCACCAGCTCCATGTTGCGCGACATGCTCAACGAGTCGTTTGACGCCATTACGGTGGATGCGGCTCCCATGTACGAGGAAATGCGGAGCTACCTGCAGCAGATTGCGCCCGACAAGCTCGGTCTGCTGAAGCTACACTCCGGCAAAGTGAAGGTGTTTGAAAGCCTCGGGATTGAGAAACAGCTCAAGACCTTGTTTGGCAAAACCGTTACGGTGCCTGGGGGCGGCTACCTCGTAATTGAGCACACGGAGGCCCTGCACGTCATCGACGTGAACTCCGGCAACAAAAGCAACCAAGAAGGCGACCAAGAGGCCACAGCCCTGCACGTGAACCTCTCGGCCGCTAAAGAAGTAGCCCGCCAGCTCCGGCTGCGCGATATGGGCGGCATTATCGTCGTGGATTTCATTGATATGAAGTCGGCGGAGAGCCGCAAGAAGGTAGAAGATGCCGTGCGCGACATCATGAAGCACGATAAAGCGCGCTTCACAATTCTGCCCATCACCAAATTTGGCCTACTTCAGATTACCCGGCAGCGCGTTCGGCCTGTCGAAAACATCGTGACCGGTGAGGTTTGCCCCACCTGCGGCGGCACGGGTAAGATTTCGGCGTCTATTCTGGTGACCGACGAAATAGAAAACAGCATTGAGGACCTGCTGGTGACCCAGAACCAGTCGGGCATTACGCTCAATGTGCACCCATTCCTGCACGCTTACTACACTAAAGGCTTAGTAAGCAGACAGATGAAATGGTATTTGAAGTATTATAAGTGGGTGAAAGTGATGAAGGACACTAGTCTGGGCCTCACTGATTACCGCATCGAGGATGAGCACGGCGAGGAAATCGAGCTGCACTCTGCCGCGGCGGCCATGAGCCGGTTGCAGGACCGGGAAATTGAACTGATTGACTGACGGATTTTTTCTGCGAGAAAACTCCTCCTGATAGAAGAAAAGCCCGCGTTGCTGAGAGCAACGCGGGCTTTTTGTTTGGGTGACGGAGTGGCCTAGGAGATGCAATAGACTGGCATTCTAAATCGCACCAACGTCATGTCGAGCTTGTCGAGACATCTCGCGTGCTAATGTCTGGTTAGCATTGCAACGTCAGCACGCGAGATGTCTCGACAAGCTCGACATGACGTTCTACACATTGTAGGCCACTTCCCAGATTCCCCCTTCATTCGGAATAACAGATGGACTGGCCTAGAACTTAATGCCGAGGTCCAGGGCGACTTCGCTATTCTTGAAGCTCACTTCCGAGAAGTTGCGCTGCTTATTGTAGTACTTCTCTACGTTTAGCAGGCCGCGGTGGTAGCTCACGCCCGCGAATAGCTTCGTGCTTTGGCCCATCTGATATTCGGTGCCGAAGCCGAGGAGCACGGCTGCATCGGGCGTGATGACGTGGTCGAGGGCTTTGGATTCTTTGCTGGTCGTGGGGTCGATGTAGCGCTTGCTGCCATCGATTTTGGCCGCAATGGCGCCGCCTACCGTGCCGCCGAGCTGGAAGTAGAGCTTGGTATCGGTGGCAATATCATTGGTGAACAGCTTCACCGTTACAGGAATTTCGAGGTACTGCACCCCGATTTTCTGCTCTACCCGCTTGCTGGTGGTGGGGTCGAGGAACAGAATCTTACCGCCTTTGCCCGCGAGCTGTAGGCCAGTGCTGAAGGCGTAGTTCTGCCCAAAGAAATAATCGACCACAATTCCGCCGCCAAAGCCGACCTTGCTGCCGTTTTTCTGGAAGCCTGTTTGTGTGGGCGAATCAACGCGCAGGCTGGTGATGGAAGGCGAAACCTTGAGGCCTATTTCAACTTGGGCGGATGCAGCCCCGGCAGAAGCGCCTATGCAGGCGAGGGCGAGCAGTGCTTTTTTCATATCAAATGCAGAAGTACGGTGAGCAAAACACGAAAGACAGCCGCCTGCCGTTTCGTTTTGGCTAATTTCGCCATAAATATAAAAGCGTGATGCACATTCCTGTCCGTATGCGCCCCTGGCTGGCGGTTGCTCTGAGCCTAACGATGCTGGCTCTGCCCAATTGTACCTCTAAAACGGAGAAGTGCGAATTGAACCCGGAAGTAGCCAAAATAGCCGTGTCCGTGCAGGTGGAGCGCCTGGAAAAGCCGTATTTCCAGATTAAGACGCCTGCTGATGCCGAGCAGTTTATTAAACAGCACCCGCTTTTTGCTCGGCAGTTTTTACAAAGTAGCCAGTATCCTCCCGGCATGCTTGGGGCTACACTTGCCCGTTTGGCTACCAATACCGAACTACGTAAGCTCGGCTACCAAGCCGATACTACGTTTCAGACGGATAAGCTGAACGTTGAGTTGAAGCAGCTATTTCAGCACATCAAGTACTACTTCCCTGATTTCCAGATTCCGCCGGTAAAAACCTTTGTGAGCGGTTTGAGCCAGGATCTGTCCGTTAGTGACAGTTTGCTGGTTATCAGCACCGATTTTTTCATCGGACCGAAAGCAGCTTGGCGACCCAAGGTACCGCAGTACATACTGCGGCGCTATACCAAACCCCATGCCCTACCAATGGTGGCGCTTTCTATCAGCAGCAAATACAATCAGAAGCAGACAACCAACCAAACCATGCTCGGCGAGATGGTGCAGTTCGGGAAGGCGCTGTATTTCGCGGAGAAGGTGCTGCCCTGCACGCCCGACTCACTGCTGATTGGATACACCAATAAGGAAATAGCCGGCGTGGCCTTCAATGAAGGCAAGATTTGGGCGTACTTCATCGAGAAAAACCTACTGTATAATACAGCACCGTTCACCATTCAAAAGTACGTGGGCGAGCGGCCCAACATTCCGGAAATCGATAAAACCTGCCCCGGTAGGGTAGGGGCCTGGGTGGGCTGGCAGATAGTGCGCAAGTATATGGCCGAGCACCCCAACGTGACCCTGAAGCAGCTAATGGCCGAAAAGAACGCCCAACATATCCTCAACGACTCAAAGTATCGGCCCAAGCCACGCCGAGCTGAGCGCTAGGCCACTTCAGGAAGCGGCGTTGCCTTTTTCTCCCTCCCGGTTACCTTGACTGCTTGTGCATATTGCCGTCTTCAGCCAGTACCACACCAACCCCGACTGTCCCGCGACTAGTCGGCATTACTCGCTGCTGAAGTATATTGCCAAAACCCACCGCGTCACGCTCATTACTACGCGCACCTGGGAGGCGCAACGTCTCACCCAGCACTATCCGTGGCTGCCGGAAGGTGTAGAAATGCGCGCAGCGGAAGTGGCCTACGAGAACCGGATGGGCGTTGCCCGGCGCATTCTCTCCTTCGGGCAGTATGCGGCATATGCGCTCCGGGAAGGGCTGCGCATGGATAAGCCCGACGTTATCTGGGGCATCAGTACGCCGCTCACGGCCGCATGGGCAGCGGCGCAGGTAGCTCGTTTGCGCCACGTACCGTGGGTGTTTGAAGTGCAGGACTTATGGCCGTCTTTCCCCATTGCCATGGGCGCTGTGCCAAGCCGATTTGCGCAGCAGCGCTTGTTTGCCCTCGAAAAAAGCTTGTACAAATCGGCAGCGCATATTCTGCCGCTTTCCCCCGATATGACGGCCTACGTGCGGGGCCTAGGCCTACCTGAAAGCAAACTCACTACCGTCTGGAACGGTACGGACCTGGATCTAGCGGACCAGGCTACGCCGGAAATGGCAGAGGCGCTACGCAAGGAACACAACCTAGTAGGCCACCGGGTGGTGCTCTATGCCGGTACGTTTGGGCGGGCCAACGATATTCCGACACTGATTGCGGCGGCTGAGCTTTTGGCGTCTCGTATGCCCGATGTAGTGTGGCTGTTCATGGGCCACGGCTATGATGAGCCACGGCTGCAGGAAGCAGCTGCGCGGTGCTCGGCTATTCGGCTGGTGCCGCCACAGCCCCGCCACGCAGTGTTCACGTGGTTTAAACTGGCGAACCTATCAGTAGTATCATTTCTAGGCCTGCCGGTGCTGGATACGAACTCGCCCGCTAAGTTCTATGATAGCCTGGCCGTCGGGACGCCGGTCATCGTCACCAACCAAGGCTGGACGAAAGCTCTTCTGGAGAAGCACAGGTGTGGCTGGTATTCGCCGGCAAGTGATGCGGCGGCTCTGGCTGCCCGCGTTGAAGAAGTGCTGCAGCAGCCAGAGCAATTACAAGCAGCCAGCAAAGCGGGAAAGCAAGTGGCCTACGAGCAGTTCGACCGGCAGCAGATAGCCGCTACTTTGCAACGGATTCTGGAGCAGGCAGCAAGTAAGTTGTAAGCCAACTGGTTTTGTGCTCCCTATGACTACTTATAGACTAAGTTGTGCTCTTTGATTTTGGAAGATCAGTGTCAGTAACAGCCGGAAGTGCTTTTGGAGCCAGTTTAGCGGTTTTCGCAACCACATCGGCATAGTACTTACACCAATCTTTCAGAGGGCAAATGGCGCATTTGGGCTGGCGGGCTACGCAGATGTAGCGGCCGTGTAGTATAAGCCAGTGATGCGCTTTTGGGATAAGGGCTTCTGGGATGTAGCGCACCAATTCCTTCTCCACGGCCAGCGGCGTGGTAGCTGTCCGTGACACTAGGCCTAGCCGGTGCGAAACCCGGAATACGTGGGTATCTACAGCCATAGCGGGCTGGTTGTAAATCACGGAAACCACCACGTTGGCCGTTTTGCGGCCTACGCCCGGCAAGCGCTGCAGCTCCTCAATAGTGCTGGGCACTTCGCCCCCAAAATCACTCACCAGCAAACGTCCTAGGCCTGAGAGATGCTTGGCCTTGTTATTCGGGTAGGAAACGCTCCGAATAAAGGGAAATACTTCCTCGGGCGTGGCGGCCGCCAAGTGCTCGGGCGTCGGAAATTGCTCGAGCAGCGTCGGCATAATCTGGTTTACGCGCTTGTCGGTGCACTGGGCGCTAAGCACCACGGCTACGATGAGCTCGTAGGGGTTGGAGTACACCAGTTCCGTTTCCGGCTCAGGGAAGTTCTGGGTGAAATACTCTAGGAAGTGGCGGAACCGTTCTGGTTTGCGCATACGGCAGGCAAGACAAGGAAGTCACAAAGAAAGCGCAAAAACACGTCATCCTGCGCCCCACGAGAGCCACCCCGATAAGGAGCAGATAAATCGTGAAACGCAGGATGACGATTGGTTTCCCTTTTTCTCTTATCCCGCTTTCAGGAACGTGCGGGAATACTGCAGGATAGAATCAGTAGCTCGTTGGCTGGGCTTGCGCTGCACACCATCGAGCAGGCGCTGGGCCAGGAGCATATCGGCGCAGGTAGCGGCCAGCTCGGGGTCGTGCTGCAACGACTGTTCTACTTCTTGTTGTTGATCAGCCGGCAATTCGTTGTATACGTACCGGAGCAGTTTCTCTTGGGGTAAGGTTTTGATCATAGAAAACGGGTTGTGCGGCCATCTTCTTCCGCAGGTTGATGAGCGCGTAGCGCATACGCCCTAACGCAGTATTAATGCTCACCCCCGTCGCGTCGGCAATTTCCTGAAAGCTCATGTCGCCGTAATGACGCATGATCAGGACCTCTTTCTGCGCCGTGGGCAGCTCCTGAATCAGTTCCCGAAGCCGCGCGTGAGTTTCCTCCCGCGTAAGAGCGGCTTCGGCACCCTCTTCTGCCAACGACAACGAGTTAAAGGCGTGACTTGTTGTGTCTAAGTTCAATAATGGGCTACGTTTTTCCCGACGGAAAAAATCAATGGCCAGATTGTGGGCAATACGGCAGATCCAGGAAGAAAATTTTCCTTCCTCATTATACCGCCCGCTTTTCATGGTATGGATGGCCTTGATGAAGGTATCCTGCAACAGGTCGTCCGCCACATCCTCATCGCGCACGATGAGCATGATAGTAGTGTAAACCCGGGTTTTATGACGTTCGAGCAGGTGAGCAAAAGCTTCTTCCTGGCCGGCAATGTAAAGCGAAATCAGAGCGGAATCGCTCGGCTGTATGGTTTCCATAAAGGCTACGAGAATATAGGGGACGTAGAGCTTTAGGCCATAGAGTGCAGTTGCCGGTGAGAACTATAGATGAAGTAAGAATGAAGCGAGGCTTGCTAAAACCAAATGTAGAAAACTGCAAGCCGAAACACAATGGAAAAATTATAAGAGGAGAAAATATTTTTACTATTTGGAAACCAAAGAATTAAGTATTTAAAATATCCTATTTATTGTTTCAATGAAGTTGGTTTTCCTCTGATTATCAGAAAATAAAACTGCTTCAACACAAAAAAAGCCCGTCGGAACGGGCTTTCGTGAGTAGGACTTGGTAGTGGCCTAGGGCTTGAGTTTTGCGTCTATTTCCTGAATCCTGGTATCAAGCGGAGCAGCTTGTGGAGTGGTGCCTACCGCGGAGGAAGCTCGCTGATTCAATAGGGTGCTCATCTGTTGCAACATAGCTAGGCGTTCCTCAGTGCGGCGCATAGCAGCCTGCAATTCCGGCGAAGTAGTTTGGGCAGGAGCGGGCATAGAAATTACAGTAGGCTTGTACCCGGTCACTTTCTCATCGTGGCGTTCAATGGCCTCGGCCGTTTTCATATCGTCGCGCAGATTCACAATGTCGCCCTGCAGGTTCAGTGCTTTTCCTTCCCCCAGCAACTGGCGGGTGCCGTCTTTGCCCACCATGATACCGTCGGGACGGAGCGTGGTGCCATTGTTGAACTTCATGGGAGCAGAAAGGCGGCTGGATTGCCCCGCCTGCAAGCGCATCACCACGCCGTTGCGACGGTACGCACCATCTTTCAGATCTGCGGTGGTAGTAGTGGCTGTTTGGGCCTGTGCCTGTGCCTGTGCTTGTTGGACCGATGCGAATGCTAGGCCACTACACAGCAGAAAACGAGCGTAAAAGGAGAAGAAGGACATAAGTTGTAGGGAGAGGAGTAGGAGAAACTACGTTGAATAATGCAGAAAGAGAGGGCTACACACTCTCAAAATCCTGACGGCGACCCAGCCAAGCCAGCGCCGGTGTCTCAGCGGTAAACAACCGTACGTGATATTGTTCATTCGAGACGAGCGGCGCGCCATCGGTCTGTTCTACTTCGCTCAGATTGGTAGCAGCCAACAGAAAAGCCACATACACGCGCCGGCCCAGCTGCACAGGCAGGCGCGGCAGAAATTCTGCCAGCACCCATTGCGTATCGTCCTCGGAGGCGGTACCGCGGGCCCGGACATCCAGCAGCCAGAAATACGCGCGGTGCTCTACAGCGGTGGCCAGCGCCGCCTCATATCCGCGCTGCAGCTCCGGGGCCGGAATGGGCCGCAGCCACCGGGCCTGCAGAATCTGCAGATCGGGGCGGTAGCGCAGCTCAACGGAATCGGGGGGCGGAAACAGGGCGGAACGCGGCATCGGACAGGGGCTTGTAGGTGCAGGGCAGATGGCAATAGGTTTGCTATATACGGCGCTGGGCCCCGAGTGGCCTAGCCTGCCTGACTGGCCTAGCCACGCCCTGCTGGCGAATATCCCTAAGGTTCAGTTCCTAGGCCAGGGTTTGGCAGTACCTTTGTGCGCGCCGCTGTACCTCTCGGCCTTTTGCTATGTCTGTTTCTGATGCGGCCCCGCGCCACGACCCATATGCCGCGCTGCGGATTCCTGATTTTCGCCGATTGATTTCTGCCCGCATCTGCCTCACGGTAGCTACCCGCATTCAATACCTGGTAGTAGCCTGGCAGATTTTCAACCTGACCAAAGACCCCCTAGCCCTAGGCCTCATTGGCCTCACGGAAGCCATACCCAGCATTGCGGTTTCCCTGTACGCCGGCCACCTGGCCGACTCTGTGCGGCGCAAGAACATTATTACTGCCACGGTGGCCGTGCTGGTGCTGTGTGCGGCAGCGCTGGCGTTTTTTGCTTCTCCGGCGGGCTTGCCGCTGCTAGCGCGCGGCTCTTTCTATACGCTCCCACTTTACAGCATCATCTTCGTGAGCGGCATTGCGCGCGGGTTCCTGGGGCCGGCGCTGTTTTCGTTTATGCCGCAGCTGCTGCCGAGCCGGGAACGGCTGGCCAATGCCATTACCTGGAACAGCACCACCTACCAGGCCGCGGCGGTGCTGGGGCCGGCAGCGGGCGGCTACCTCATCGCGCATCTGGGCGTCGGCAACTCCTACCTGGTGGCCACGGTGCTGCTGGCGCTGGCGCTGGTGCAGTTTCTCCTGATTGCCTCTAGGCCACTTCCGCCGTTGGAGGGCGAGCGGCTAGGCCTGCAAGACAGCGTGCTGAGTGGCCTACGCTTCATCTGGCACAACCAGCTGGTGCTGGCCGCGCTTTCCCTCGATCTGTTTGCCGTGTTGTTTGGTGGTGCGGTGGCGCTGCTGCCCGTGTTTGCGGTGGATATTCTGAAGGTGGGCGCAGATGGCCTAGGCCACTTGGAAGCGGCTCCGGCCGTGGGCTCTGTCCTGATGGCTACGGCCCTCACGTATTTTCCGCTGCGTCGTCATGCGGGCCGCAAGCTGCTCTGGGCCGTGGGCGGATTTGGCCTGGCTACCATCTGCTTTGCGCTGTCTTCTAACTTCTGGCTCTCGTTGTTTTTGCTGTTCCTGACGGGCGTATTTGATTCCGTCTCCGTGATTGTGCGCTCCACGCTGCTGCATACCTTCACGCCGGAGCACATGAAGGGCCGAGTGTCGGCCGTGAACAATATCTTCATCGGCTCTTCCAACGAAATCGGCTCCTTTGAGTCGGGCGCCGCCGCAAAACTGCTGGGTGTAATTCCGTCCGTGATTTTTGGAGGCATTATGACTATGCTAGTAGTAGGCGTCACGGCCCTGAAAGCCGACAAGCTGCGTAAGCTCGACATGACGCCTCAGCCCGTGAAGGCCTAAAAGCAGGATGATGTTTCTAAAACGCAGAAGGTCGGCCAACTCCTAAGAGTTGGCCGACCTTCTGCGTTTCAACAGTAAGGAGCATCAAAATCAGTTGTTTATAGCACAAATGTGGATAAGTCTGTGGATAAGCCCATAGTTGTTAACATATTTTTCGTAAAAGTCAAGGTTGGACAGCAGCAGATTTTTACTTGGCTCTGTAAATACTGTAAAGCTTGGACGGTGTTGAAGCGCAACCGTTACCCCAGCCACACCCCAGCACGCGTAGCTCCGCCACCACATGCTAGGCCTATATAATCAACGTCAGGTTCGCATGGGGACCAGCAGGAACGTACCACGCAAACAGCGCGCAAAACCGTTGCGGCGGCTGTCGGCATTCAGGTCCTGGCGTTGGTAGCGGCCATTGAGGGGCTGCCCGCTGATGGCCAGAATGGTGTAGCCGCGTTGCTTTACCAGATAGCGCCGCCGCTCAGTAGCCGGCACGGGCACCAAATGCTGATGGAATTCCCACACCGAACGGACCCACTGCGGCTCCGTACCGGAAGCACGGGCCTCATGGTAGAGTTCAGCCAACCGAATATCCGTGGTATAGTGCTGCTCGGGCTGTTGGCGCACTATCAGGTCGTGGGCTTGCCAGAGGTGCTTCATGGCATCGGGCTTGCGCAGAATCTCACCGCAGTGTTTGCAAACGTGCTCATTGGGGCCGCAAACTAACCGAGAGGGGTAGCCAGGAACTGAGGAAGTCAATGCGCCTTTGCGCTGCTCGCGTAGCACTTGCACCAGCGCCGAAAATAACTCGCCTTCGCTGGCGCCATGCTTATGGCGCAGAATATCGAGCGTATGCCTGCTGAGCATCTCGAAGGCAAGCAGGTCGCGCAGGTCGTGGAGCAGCGTGGGCATGGCAGGCTATAAACCCGAAGCCGGGCAGTGGGTTCCTGAAAGCCTCATAAACCTGCCAAAGAGTGCAGGCGAGTAGCGCTTTTCGCGCTATAGGTGTCCACTCAACCGAAGCCTAGCAAGCCCGGCAGCACTTCAGGTACTGGCCTAGCGGCTAGCCTGGGCAGCCTTATCAGCCTTTTTAGGGCTCTTTAGTTTAGCTGGGGTAGAACGGGGCTCCGTAACGGGTAGAGGAGCCGGGCGAGTGGTGTTATCAAAAATCCACTCACGTACCAGGTCCAGGGCTTTGGGTGAGAAGGTGGGTTGCTGCGTGCCGTTTATCAGGGGCCAATCTTTCTCATCGGGCTGGAACCAGTGGTTTACATCTGACAGCTTCTTGGCTTTTACGTGAGAGTTTTTGAGGCCCTTTTTCAGGATAGAAAGGTTCTGAGCGGGCGTTACCTGCAGATCGGCGGTGCCATTGAGGGCCAGCACCGGGCATTTCACTTCCGCCAGTTTCAGAGATGGGTCGAAATCGAGGAAGAAACGCGACCAGGGCGAGGTGAGCTGGGCGGCGCGTGCCCGCGCCATCTGTGGGTCGAGGTCGATGTTGTTGAGGCGTAGGTTGGCGGCCACTTTTCCGCGAGCCTGGTTGTCGTTAGGCGTTTGCCGCACGATGTCGATTACACGTTCATGAAAATCCAGGGCAGCCTTCACCTGAGCCGGGTTGGCCCCAATCAGACGCAGAATTTCCAGTTGCTGACGCACCAATACGGCACGCCCTGTGAGGCCATACCCGGCCAACGACACCACAAAGGCTGGCCGGACGGGCTCCGACTGAGCAGCTGCCAGTAAGGCCACATTGGCACCCTCGCCGTGCCCGATTAGGCCTATTTGTTGCGGATCAACGAGGTTGCGACTCCGCAAAAAAGCCATACCAGCCTGGGCGTCGCCCATCAGATCGGTGGTGGTGGCCGTGAGGTAGTTACCCTGTGACTTGCCTACGCCCCGGTCATCGAAGCGCAAAACAGCAATGCCTCTGCGCGTGAGGTGGTCGGCGAGCTGACCAAACATGCGGTATTCCTGCTGCTCGGCGTCGCGGTCCTGCGGGCCCGCATCAGAAAGCAGAACTACGGCCGGGAAAGGCCCTGGTCCGGCCGGCACCGTGAGGGTGCCCGAGAGCCGGATTTTGGCGTTGTTATTATTGAAAATCACCTCTTCCTCGCGGTAAGGCGGGGTCAGTCGGGGTTTGCCGTTGGCTGTTGTGGGGGCGGCTGCAGCGTGGGTGAGCGTGAGGGGTACAGTGAGGCCGGGCTGGGCCCAGGTGCCCGTGAGCAGTTTGCCACCGTCTTTTATTTTCCCCACGAAGCTGCTGCCAGCCTGCTCAATGCGCAGCGTAATGTCGTTGCCCTTAATTTCGGCTTCCGCAGGCATACGGCTGATGCGTTGCTTAGGCGCATCCAGCGCCGCGTAGTAGGTGCCATTGCTGAGCGGTACCAGCGTAATGATGAGCTCAAGCGTACCGCCCGGAACCTTGAGTGGCCCTCTCCATTGTCCGTTTAGTACGGGGGTAGGAGGATCGCCGGCCAGAACTGGCATCGACACCCAAAAAACCAGAAAAAGAAGAGCAAGGGCGGGTAAAGCTTTCTTCATAAAATGAAAGTCATCAATGGTATTTTACCGCGTACGGGCACAAGCGGAACGGAAAATATCAAACCTGACGCAGACTTGCCAATGTAGGTTACACGCTACCTCCTGCAAGGGCCCATGGAGGCTTTAATCGTTGAAAAAAGGTCTGGATGGTTTCACGAGGCCAACCCGGATTCACATAAATGTTATGCTATATAGGAAAATGTATAGTCATGTTGTTTGATGACGGTTTCGCTTGTCTGGTTTTTGCACAAGGCATACGCTAGGCCTAGTTGTCCGTAGACTCACGTTTCCAGCCAGCAGCTGGTTTTGCTTTAGTATTTTACGCCTCCTATGTCTGCTCCCCGCTTCCAATTTGGCCTAGGCCTGTTTCTTGCCCTCCTGAGCTTGCCTGGTTTGGCTCAGAATGTCCCTGCCATCAACCCCGCACAATGGGCTCCTGAGTTGCGCGCTTTCGCCCAACAGGACAGCCTCACGCCACCGCCCGCTAGGCCTATCCTGTTCTACGGAAGCTCCTCGGTGCGGAAGTGGGAAACGCTGCAGCAGGATTTTGCTGGTAGGCCAGTCCTGAACCGAGGCTTCGGCGGCTCCCGCTTTCCTGATGCGCTGTATTTCTTCGATAAGCTGGTAGTGGCCTACCACCCGCGCCAAGTGGTGCTCTATGAAGGCGACAACGATATCGGCTCCGGTGCCACACCGCAGGAGGTGTTCCAGTCGTTTCTGGCGTTTGAGAAGCTCATGCAACAGAAGCTGCCCAAGGTGCCGCTGGTGTTTCTGGCCATCAAGCCCAGCCCCTCGCGCTGGACGCTGTACCCCAAAGTGCAGGAAGTTAACCGCCTCATTCGGGACTACATTGTCGCTCACCCCAAGCGCCTGCGCTACGTGGATACGGCCACGCCGCTGTTAGGACAGAATGGCAAGCCTCAGCCCCAATTCTATGTATCCGATAGCCTCCACATGACGCCTGCTGGCTACAAAGTGTGGAAGCAGGTGGTAGGGAAGGGATTGAAGAAGTAGCACAAACCGGGTCTGGTTGGGCGGCACTAGCAGAAAAGACTGCCTTACGTGGTCGTAGTAAGGTATATTGTAATTCAGTGTACGGGTCAAAAATAGGTCACGACGCTACTGTTGGCCTTTCTGCACGTGTTGAATAATAGCCGGCAGGTTTTTGATGGGAGAAAACCAACCATTAAGTTCATTGAATCTTACGCCGTGTACGCCTTGCGCAGCGAGAGCCAACAGGTAGTCTATGGCTTGTTGCGTATCCGTGGATATTACCATCACGTTGCCGCTGTCATCAACAAAACCGCCATTGGGGATAGTTCTGGCGTATTCCTGCGCCCGTTGCCTGTCAGTGAACAGGAACACCCAGGGTTTACCATCCATAACACCCACAAACGGTTTCCGATCTTCGATAGTAGCCGTTTGCCGCGTTATAAAATGCCATTGCGGCAACTCCAGGGCCGCTGCCCACAAGGCAGATAGATCTTCAGTTTTTCCAGAGCTTTTAGCTTTTTCTAAAAGTAGGTCAATATCCTTGTGGGCAGCAGAGTCCATACGTCTTGGTTAGAGTGCCATTGAAGCGCTTATTGCGCTTGACATACTACGTATTGGGCGTTTGGTTGTGCCCGCTTCTGTGGTGCATATGCGGCACCCTCCCATTTGGCGCTCATATAGCGTAACTCGTGCCCGCCATAACGGGAGAATAATCCTAACGTAACGCTCCACATAATTAAGGGGGACGCCCTTAATCTTTTAGGATTAAATATAATAAAGTACAGCCAGCTCACGGATTGGATAATCCAGCAAATCAAAGTAATGACTGAGCTTCGGTAGGAATTGGGGCGGCTGAATATTGGTGTTCCGGCTTTCTGGAAGAACTGGACCGCATCGTCATGCTGGCAACGGAGTAAAGGGGTATAAAGTAGCACGACACTGCTACCCCCCGTACCTTCGCCTGACCTAAACCGCAGTGGCTGGAAACCAAACCTGGGCCTGCGGCTGTTTACCCGTTCTATGGCCGACAACTCCGTTCTGCAAGTAGCCGCCCCCGCGGCCGACCCGATTGACCAGCTCGACCCGCGCGAGTTTATTCTGATAAAAAATGCTCGGGTTCATAACCTCAAAAACCTGAGCGTAGCGCTGCCGCGCAATAAGTTTATTGTAGTTACGGGCCTGTCGGGCTCGGGCAAATCGTCCTTGGCGTTTGATACGCTGTATGCTGAAGGGCAGCGCATGTATGTGGAAAGCCTCAGCAGCTATGCCCGCCAGTTCCTGGGCCGCATGGACAAGCCCGATGTAGACTATATCCGGGGCATCTCACCGGCCATTGCCATTGAGCAAAAGGTCAGCATCAAGAACAACCGCTCTACGGTAGGCACCAGCACCGAGATTTACGACTACCTCAAGCTACTCTTCGCCCGCGTAGGCCGCACCTATTCGCCCTTGAGCGGCAAGCAGGTCCGCAAAGACAATGTAGCCGACGTGGTGGATTACCTCATGCATCTGCCCGAGGGCACCCGCGTGATGCTGCTCTCGCCGCTGCTGCCCGCCGAGGATGGCCGCCCCATGAGCAAGGAGCTGGATTTGCTGCTGCAGAAAGGCTATAGCCGCGTGGTGGTGAACGGCGAAACCGCGTTCATTGAAGAATTGATTGCCGAAGGCCAGCCCGAAGTAAAAGGCGACGTGCACATCATGATTGACCGTGCCGCCATTCAGCCCGGTGACGAAGACTTAACGTTCCGCCTCGCCGACTCGGTGCAGACCGCTTTCTTCGAGGGGCACGGCACTTGTCTGGTAAAGCTTGACGATGAGACCCGCATCTTCTCCGACCGCTTCGAGCTGGATGGGGAGGTATTCGAGGAGCCCAGCGTCAACTTTTTCTCCTTCAACAACCCCTACGGCGCCTGCCAGACCTGCGAAGGCTTCGGCTCGGTGCTGGGCATTGACGAGGACCTGGTAATTCCGGATAAGAGCCTGACGGTATATGAGGGCGCTATTGCTCCCTGGCGTACCGATAAGCAAAGTGAGTGGCTGAAGCCTTTGCTTAAGAATGGCATCCGCTTCGATTTTCCCATTCACCGGCCTTATAATGAGCTGAGTGAGGCTGAGCGCCAGTTGCTCTGGAAGGGCAATAAGCACTTCGATGGCCTAGATGACTATTTCAAGTGGGTGGCCACCCAAACGCATAAAATCCAGTACCGCGTGCTGCAAAGCCGCTATCGGGGCCGTACCACCTGCCCCGACTGCCGCGGCACGCGCCTACGCAAAGACGCGCAGTACGTCAAAATCCAGGATCATAGCATTACCGATCTGGTCCTGCTGCCCGTAAGCCGCGCCTTGGAGTTTTTTCAGAACCTCGATCTGCCCGAGCACGAAGCCAAAGTAGCCGAGCGTCTCGTAACGGAAGTCACGAACCGGCTGGAGTACTTGAACCGCGTAGGCCTGGGCTACCTTACCCTGAACCGATTGAGCAGTACGCTATCCGGTGGCGAGAGTCAGCGGATTTCGCTGGCTACGTCGCTGGGTTCGGCGCTGGTGGGCTCCATGTATATCCTCGATGAGCCCAGCATAGGCCTACACCCCAAGGATGCTGAGCAGCTGATTGGCGTGCTACGCTCCCTGCAGCAGCTCGGCAACACCGTGATTGTGGTGGAGCACGAGGAGAAGATCATGGAGGAAGCCGACCAGATCATCGACATTGGCCCGGAAGCAGGCAGCGGCGGCGGTATTCTGCAGTTCCAAGGCACTTACGAGGAGATTCTCAAAGACACGAAATCCTACACCGGCCGCTACCTGAGCGGCAAGCTGGAAGTAGCCGTGCCCAAAACCCGTCGCCCCTGGCGCAATGCGCTGGAGCTAACGGGTGCCCGCGAAAACAACCTCAAGAACGTATCAGTGAAGTTTCCGCTGAACGTGATGACGGTAGTTACGGGCGTATCGGGCTCCGGCAAATCCACGCTGATTCGGCGGATTCTGGCGCCGGCTTTGCTCAAGCAGCTTGGCGGCGGTGCAGGTGAGGCTACCGGCAAGTTCGACCGCCTCACGGGCGTAAATGGGCAGGTAACGCACGTGGAGTTCGTAGACCAGAACCCCATTGGCAAGAGCAGCCGCTCCAACCCCGTGACGTACGTGAAGGCCTACGATGCCATCCGAAGCCTGTTTGCTGATCAGCAGCTAGCCAAGGCACGCGGCTTCAAACCGTCGCACTTCTCCTTCAATATTGATGGGGGCCGCTGCGAAGTGTGCCAGGGCGAAGGCCAGGTGAAGATTGAAATGCAGTTCATGGCCGATATCTACCTGACGTGCGAAGCCTGCGAAGGCCGCAAGTTCAAGCAGGATATTCTGGACGTGAAGTTTCAGGACAAGAGCATCAACGAGGTGCTGGAAATGACCATTGAGGACAGCATCGAGTTTTTCAAAGGACAGCCCAAAATTGTGGAGCGCCTCAAGCCGCTGGATGATGTAGGCCTCGGCTACATCCGCCTAGGCCAGTCGGCGAATACGCTTTCTGGTGGTGAGGCCCAGCGCGTGAAGCTGGCCTCTTTCCTGACCAAAGGCAACACGCTACAGAACGACAAGATCCTCTTCATCTTCGATGAGCCCAGCACTGGCCTACACTTCCACGACATCAATAAACTGATGACGGCCCTAAACGCGTTGGTGGAGCAAGGCAACTCGGTTCTTATCATCGAGCATAACATGGACATCATCAAGTGCGCCGACTGGGTCATTGACCTCGGCCCCGAGGGCGGTATCAACGGTGGCCACCTGCTGTTCGAAGGTACGCCCGAGGACATGGTAAAAATCAAGGATACCAACCACACGGCTCGGTTCTTGGCTGAGAAGTTATAACTGGCCTAGGCTAGTGGACAAACAAGAAAGGGTGGCCTACGCATGCGTAGGCCACCCTTTCTTGTTTGTCAGGAAGTAGACATTGGTTAAATAAAACTCGTCATGCTGAGCGGAGCCGAAGCATCTCTACCTCTGGCTAACCAACTGGCCTAGCACCGATTCAACGAAGCGGTAGAGATGCTTCGGCTCCGCTCAGCATGATGTTTTTTGGCTTCTATCTATCTAATGTATCCAAATATCTAATGTATCCAAACCTTACTTTAACAGTCAAAAAAAGAACCCCTAGGCCACTTCGGCAGTGCGGTGCTTCTTGCGCTTTGTCTTGTTGCGCCGGCCCCACCAGATTATGGTTCCGGTAATAGGCAAACTCGCGGAGATTAGGCTGCCTAGAAACGCCACCAGCTTACCTCCAAAACCCAGAATCTGGCCCGTGTGCAGGTCATAGTTCATATCGGCGAACTTGGTGCCGGTGCTTTTGGTGGCATGAAAGCGTGACTCCAATAGCTGGCCCGAAACGGGGTGAAACGCGTATTCGTCGCGGTGATAGTAGTGTAGCGCCTTTTGGTACGTCCAGCAAAAAACAGGGGCCTTGCCCGCGCCCGTAGGCCCGATGAGCACCATCTCGTGGGTAGGCGAAAGGCGGCGCACGTTGCGGTATACCATGTCGGAGAGGGGAGCAGGGGCCGCTGCGGCAGGTTGCAGCGTATCCAGCTTAAGGGTCATGATATCCGGCGGCGACGCCTTGCCGCCGTTCGCGGCAAACACAATCGGCTCCAGCATCCAGGGGAAAATCATGAACAGGCCCGACAGTGCTAGCAGCAGACCAATACTGGCTGCATAGAAGCCCAGCACATTGTGCAAATCATAGTTGATGCGGCGCCAGCGGGCTCCCCACTTAATGGTAAAGCGCTGCTTGCGCTCTTGCTTGCGCTTTGGCCACCACAGCACCAAGCCCGTGAGCAGCATCACCACAAAAATGGAAATGCTGATGCCGACCACCCATTTCGCTACTGCCTCAGGCAGCAGCAGGTGCATGTGTATCTCCTGAACGATGGTGAAGAAATGCGTCTTTAGATTTACTTCTTGCAGAACCTTGCCCGTGTAGGGGTTCAGATACACCTGAATAGGCAGGCCAGCTTTATCCAGAAAAAATACGGTGGCCGAGCGGTCGGGGGCAAAGTACGTGACCCACGCATCCTGCATGATAGCGCCCGGATGGTAAGCTTCTGCGGCTGCTTTCAGCTGCGAGGGCAGCACTGGCTCGGCCTGCTGCACTTCTACCTTACGCCACGGCTCCGTCAGGTCTCGTATATCATCCTGAAACGTGAAAATTGCCCCCGTCAGACTCACAATAAACACCACCAGCCCAGACGAAAGCCCGAGCCAGAGGTGAAGTTTGCCGATGGCTTTTTTGAACGTCATGCGGAAAAGGAGGAGATGAAGGAAAGGGTATGCTGAGCCAAGCGAGGAACCTAGATAAGCTGCTAGGCCACTCGGTAGGTTCCTTGCTTGGCTCAGGCAGATAGCCTAGAACTTGTAGGCCACGCTGCCCACGAAGCTGCGAACTTTCTGAGGGTTCATGGTGGTGTAGCCGATCCAGTAGTGCTCGTTGGTCAGGTTATCCACCTTGCCTGAGAGGCGGAAACGCTGGAAATCATAGAACACCGAAGCGTTCAAAACAGTGTAAGCGGGCAGAATAAACGTGCCTTGGCTGGCGCTGTTCACGATTTTATTGTCGCTGGCGTAGTTGCCACCAAAGCCCAGGCCTAGTCCTTTCAGCGTACCCGCCGATAAGCGGTAGCTCAGCCACAGGTTGGCTAGGTAAGGCGAAGAGGCTGTGTTGGGGCGGTAGCCATCCACGTCGGCGGCGCTACGTGTTAGCTTGGAATCGTTGTAGGCAAAGCCTCCCACAATGTTGAAGCCCTGCAGCGGATTGGCAATCAGGCTCAGCTCTACGCCTTTGCTCAGTTGCGTACCATTCTGGGTCTGTGCGTTCGGAATGCCGTCGTTGGCAGTAGGAGTGGTAGGAGCCACTGGCGTGCTGCGTAGGATGTCCTGCACCCGAATATCATAATAGCTCACCGTGGCACTGATTCGGCCATCGGCGGCGTCCAGCTTCACGCCGGCTTCTACTTGGTTGGCACGCTCTGGTGTGGCATTGCGCGTCTGGCCCTCCGTATTGAGGTAGGAGCCGCGGTTGGCGAAGCTGTTTTGGTAGTTGGCAAACAGGGCCACCCGGTCTTTCACTGGCTGAAACACCACGCCAAATTTTGGGGAGAGAGTTGTTTGCTTGTAGGGCTCTACGGCGGCGCCTACTAGGCCACCCTGGTTATCGTAGCGGTCGAGGCGCAGTGCTGCCAGCACGCTCAAGCGATCCGTGAGGTTAAGCACATCCGAAACGAAGGCACTGTACGTGTTGATCTTCGTCGTGACGGGATACGTGAAGCCAGGTGCGCCTGCTGCATACTGTGCCCCCAAGGCCGTGCCATTGAAGTCAGTGTAGGCCTGGTTGCCAAGGCCTAGCGCCACCGGTGCCCCAAAGCTGCTGCCAAAAAAGTTCTGGTCGTTATTGATGCGCAGATAGTCAAGGCCCACCACAAAGCGGTTGCGCAGCGTGCCGAGCAGGAAGTCGCCATTGAACAGCTGCTGAATCTCCGTGGTATTGGCGCGGCTATTGTCCGTCGATTGGTCGGCGCGGCTCAGGAAATTGGTAGAGCCCAGGCGCGTCCGGTCGCCGGTCGTGATGCTGTCGGCAATGGGGGTCAGGTAGAAATAGGGACCAAAACCATTAGAATAGCTCCGGCTGTGCGTCACATTGGTAGAGGAGGTGAAGCCGGGCGCCAGCTGGTAGTTTACCTGGGCAAAGTAGTTGGAGCTGCGCGAGTTCTGCGTCAGGCCATTGCCGATGTACGACTGGCGGTAGTCGAGGTTAAGCTCATCAGCGCGGCGGGCTCCCAGTGAAGCGGGCGGGAAGTAAAAGAAGATAATCTGCTTGCCTACGCTCTGGGTGTTGTACAGCTCAGCATCGAGGTGAATGGTCAGGCGCTCGGTAGGCTTGTAGGTAAGAGTAGGCGCAATAGTCAGGCTCTTGCCATAGCCTTGGTAGCCGCGATTTTGGAAGTTGCGCTCATAGCTGCCGGCTGTGTTCAGGCGGAACAAGAGCTTCTTTTGCTTGTCGAGGGGCGTATTCAGGTCGAGGCTCAGGCGGTTGAAGCCGAAGCTGCCGCCCGCATAGGTCGCCTCGCCACCAAATGTGTCGTAAGCCTTTTTGGTCACGCGGTTGATCAGGCCACCATACGAAGTGAGGGCGCTGCCAAACAGCGTGGCCGATGGGCCTTTGATGACCTCCAGTTTCTCTAGGTTCACGGCATCGGTGCTGCTGGATACGTTGCCGGCAATGCCGTTGCGGAGCTGGCTCTGCAGGATAAAGCCCCGGCTGTTGTAGTAGCTGCCCCCGTCGCCGGCGCGGCCGGTGGCCTCCCACATGCGCTGTAGGCCAGGTGCGTTGCGGGTAGCGTCATCGGCCGTGAATACTAGCTGCTCGGCCAACAGCTCCTTGCCCACCGTGGCATACACCTGTGGGTTCTCCAGGTTTTGGAGCGGCATCTTGCTCACATATTCCGACTGCTTGCGGGCAAACTTATTGGTGCGGCTGCCTTCCACCACCACCTCTTTCAATTGCTGCTGGCTTTCGGAGAGTTGGAAATCCTGCGTGGTGGTCTGGCCGGCCGTTACGATTACGTCACGCTCCTGAGCGCCAAAACCTATCAGCCGCACTCCCAAGGAATAAGTGCCTGCGGCTAGGCCACCTATGCGGTAGTTGCCATTGGCATCGGTGTCGGCCCCACGGCTAGAGCCCTGAATACCAACTGAAACGCTGGCGGCCGGCTGGCCATCTGCCGTAGTAACACGGCCTTGGATAGCCCCACGCTGGGCCTGGGCCGTGAAAGAAACTGCACTGAGCAGTATCAGCAGCCAAAAGGCAAACGCCTGCGGTAGCAAGCGAGTAGTAGATGGTTTCATAGAGCAGGTAAAAATGATTTCTGCTGCAAAGCTCGGCAGGAATTTTTTATTATTTAGAATGAATACAAATAATATTCAGAAAAGATATAAAGTAGCCGAAGGCTTAAGCGCTTCCGAGTGCATCATACACATGCTGGTAGTTCGTTTGCGTACTTGCACCACCATTCAGTTCTTCTTCCCATGTCTGCTCCTACTTCCACGCCTGCTGCCTTTGATGTTCTGACGGCCCCCACCGACAACCGCTTGTGGCGCTGGGCAGCCTCTGCTGCTATTGTTGGCAACATCGGTCTCAACTATGTATCGCAGCGCTTCCCATTCAATGGCCAAACCAACGCGCAGGTATCGTACAAATACCCCACGCTGCTCACACCGGCCGGCTACGCCTTTAGTATCTGGGGCCTGATTTTCTTGAGCCTACTGGCCTACGCGGTGTGGCAGCTGCTGCCGGCTCAGCGCCGCAACTTGCTTCCCGATGCGGTAGCTAGGCCGCTGGTGCTAGCCAATTTGCTCACCGGGCTCTGGCTGGTGGTGTTTGCCTATGAGCTGCTACTGCCCAGTATGCTGGTAATGCTTCTGATTTTGGCCAGTTTGGCTATTGTGTATGGCCGGGCCCGCCACTACGTGCGCCGGAACGCGGCGCCCTGGTGGGCCAGCGTGCCTTTTGGCCTGTACCTGGGCTGGATTTCTGTGGCGACGGTGGTGAACGTGACGTTGGCGCTGGGTACCAAATGGCAGCCCGGCTCCGATCAAAGTCTGCAGCTCGCCATTATTCTGGTAGGCATCGTGGCTGGCTTGGCCCTGAATGTCACGCGCCAGTTCCGGGAACTGGCCTACCCGGCCGCCGTAGCCTGGGGTCTGGCCGGCATATGGGTGGCGCGCCGCGCCAACGAAGACACGCTGGTGCTTGCCTGGATGGCGCTAGCCGCCGCTGGTCTGGTAGCCCTGATAGGCCTAGCCCTAGCGTGGTGGGGCAGAAGGCAGACGACGTAATCGGTTACTCGTAGGCCAGTGTGGGCTGGGGCGGGGTCGAGTACATCCTGCTAACTTGCGGGCCAACTCCCAACCTCAACCCTTTCCGCTATGCGTAAGAATATTGTAGCCGGCAACTGGAAAATGAACACCACGTTGCAGGATGGCCAGGCCTTGATTTCCGAAATCGTGAACATGGTGCAGGATGAAGTGACTGGCTCCAACGTGGAAGTAGTCGTGTGCCCGCCGTTCCCGTTCCTGTCGGCTATTGGCAAGCAGCTGCCCACGGGCGGCCGTTTCCACCTCGGCGCCCAAAACTGCCACCAGAAGGAAAGCGGCGCCTTCACCGGCGAAGTATCGGCCAAGATGCTGCAATCGGTAGGGGTTGAATACGTGATTCTAGGCCACTCGGAGCGCCGCCAGTATTTCCGTGAGGATGATGAGCTGCTGAGCCAGAAGCTGAAAGCGGCCTTGGCGGCCGGCCTGAAGCCGATTTTCTGCGTGGGCGAAAGCCTGGAAACCCGCGAAGCCGACGAAACCTTCGACTATATCAGCAAGCAGCTGAAAGATGGCCTGTTCCACCTCTCCAATGAGGAGTTCGACCAGGTAGTAGTGGCCTACGAGCCCATCTGGGCCATCGGAACGGGCAAAACGGCTACCAGCGCGCAGGCGCAGGAGGTGCACGCCTTCATCCGGGAGCAGATTGCCCGCGCCTACGACGCCGAAGCCGCTTTGAACACGAGCATCCTGTACGGCGGCTCGGCCAACGCCCAAAATGCCCGCGAGCTATTTAGCCAGCCCGATGTAGACGGCGGCCTCATTGGCGGCGCCTCACTCAAGTCCAGAGACTTCACCGAGATTATCAAGTCGTTCTAGGCCAGTAGCAAGAACTGTCATTCCGAGTGAAGCGAGGAATCTGGGAGGATTTTCTAATCTGTAGAAGATAAACGCAGATTACTCGCTTCGCTCGGAATGACAGAAAGCTGAATCCGGCAGGATAATTGTCCAAAGGCTTCTGCCTTCTTCATTACCTGCTTATGCTCACTACGCTTCTGTTTTCTGGCTTGCTGGCTCTGAATCCGTTTTCGCCGGCACCTCGGGTGCCGCTAGCGGCGCCAGGCGTAGCGTTGTCGGTGGATGGCTGCCGCATCTTTGGCTCGGTGTATCTGGAAACGGATCCGCGCCGCCAGAGCCGGTGCTTCGGCACTATCTACATGGAGCCGGAAACGTCCTTTGCTGATGTGCTGGTGTTTCAGGAAACCAACAAGCTTTTCGCCGATAAAGCCGGCCTGTGGTACCTCACCGATGCCCGCGACTTCGCCGATTACGTGCTGTTCGTGACTACCAACCGCAACCTCGCCGACTTCAGCATTCAATACACCAAAGTGCGCTCGTACGCGGGCTGCCGCAAGCAGTAAAGCCGAGCTTCAGTTCTTTCAAAGCCTCTTTCATTCATTTGGAAGAGGCTTTTTTGATTTTAGCCTAACGTCAAATTCGGGCCTCTGCTTACCGCAATGCCTGTAGGCCACTGGCTGGCTTCCATGAGGCGCAACAAAAACACAGGCAGAAGAAAACGGGCTGTGCGAATCCCGTATCTTACTTCTTCGAAAGGCCTGCCATCAACCGCTAGGCCGCTTTATTATACCTTATGTATTCAGTGAAATGGAATTAGAGCTTCGTCAGCTGACGAAATCATTCGGGCCAAAAACGGTGCTGCGCGACGTCTCGCTCACGGCCGAAACCGGCTACTGCGTAGGCGTGCTGGGCCGCAATGGCGCCGGCAAAAGCACCTTGTTCAACCTGCTTATTAATGTGCTGCTGCCCACGTCGGGCCAGATTCTACTGGATGGCGAGACACTGGGCGCAACGTTTCCGGTGGCCGTGAAGCGCCGCATGGGTGCCCTCATCAACCAGGGACACTTAGTGGAGCAGCTCACGGCCGAGGAATACCTGCAGTTTGTGGCCCGCATCTACGAGCTGCCCGATGCTTCGCACCGCATTAATAGTCTGCTAGGCCACTTGCTGGAAGAATACGACACCGTGCGCCGCAAGCGCCTCAGCTCCTTTTCCACGGGCATGAAGCAGAAAGTGGCCGTGGCCTCCTGCCTGCTGCACCGCCCCGAGCTGCTGATTCTGGATGAGCCCCTGAATGGCCTCGACGTGTTTTCGGCGGAGCGGATGCTGGAGCTGTTGGGCAGCTACCGGGCGCAGGCCCTCACGTTCATATCCTCGCACAACCTGGCCCACATCGAGAAAATAGCTACCCACCTGCTCATCATCGATGGCAGCGAAGTGAAATACTGGGGCACCATGCAGGAGTTTCTGCAGGGCCGCGAGGCCTACCTCAACGATGCTCTACTCCAGCTGTTGCACCCAGCATCCACCGCTGCCCAAAACCTGACATGGCTCACGACGGAACGCTAGGCCACTTTCTGCCTTTCCTGCTGGGCCGCCTTCTGCGGGCGGTGCTGTGGCCCGATGCCGGGGAGGGCCGCGCGGCCCTCATTTTTCTGACGCTGTTCTGCATCCTGTATGGGGTGGTGCTGGCTTTCATGCTGAACAACGAGAATGGCATACCCAGTGGCTTTGCGCAAAAGCTGCTCTTTGCGCTAAATGGCATACTCTACGCATCGGCGCTACTAGTGGACTTTGTGCCCACGTACCGGCCCGTGCAGCCGCCCTTGCCCGATCATTTTCCGGTATCGGGGAGACTCAATCTGATAACGGCTTTTTTACTGGACCTTATCACTGTTCGCCGGTTCCTGCTGCTGCTGTTTCTGCTGGTGGCCCTGGCCTGCGCTCCACATTCCTGGCGCCCACTGGGCCTTAACCTGTTGGTGCTGCTGAGTGCGGGTGCCGCCAGCTTCAACCTGCGTCTGCTGCTTTCTATGGGGCGTTGGCGCCACTTGCTGTTTGCCCTTAACGTGCTGTGCTTGGCGGCGGCGGCCGGTTGGCTCAGCACCTTCATTTCCCTCCCGCTCGCCGCCACCGCCCTAGTTGTGGTGGCCATAGCCGGTCCGCTGGTGCTGTGGGGCGTGGCGCTGGCCGGGCTAGGGGAGAAGTTCAATGCACGTCATCTGGCAGTAGCGCCCGAAAGCAAGTCTGAAAATCAATTACTAGCGCGCCTTTCGCCGGAGTGGAAGGCTTACCTGCGCAAATGCTGGCCGGCGCTGTCGGTGGCGCTGGTAGCCAAGCTGGTCATCCTAGGGCTCAGCAGCCAAATGACTGCTACCCGCCACGGCGATCCGCTTAATGGGGTGTTTTGGATGTCTTTCCTGCCCATCATCAGCTTCACTTATGTCAATAATAATCTGTTCGGGATTATTGGACCCGTGTCCGCGAATGAGCTTGCCCGGTTAGGCCTTACCAAGCGGCTGCTGTACCTGTACCTACGCCTGGTGGGCCCGGTGCTACTGCTAGATTGCCTCCTGTCAGTGGTTGTGCTACTGGCACTGTTTCCGCAACAACGATGGTCGTTAATCGGATTAATTCCTCTGGCCGCCGTTGCTATGCTCGCGCTAGGCCTATGGGGTAGCCTCTATAAAGCCAAGGCCATCAGCAAGAGCATCGACCTAGCAAACATGCGGAACAACGCCTCTACCCTGATGAATCTGCTGAGTATTGGTGTGGGAGCAGCGCTGTTTTTTATGCCGTGGTGGTGGGCGCGTATTGTGCTGGCCATAGTGGTTATGGCCTCTGCCTGGTGGCCGGTACAGCGTGTGCTGCGCAATGAAGGTGGCCTACGGCGCCAGTTGTGGGGTGCCTTAAACTCCTAGGCCAGTAGCTCCAGTCCAAATCTGTATTTTTGCGCCGGAATTGCTGCTCTGATCTGTTGGGCAGGATTTTCATTTCTTCTGATACCTCTTGCACTCCTGTATGGACTTTATTGAAGTAAGCGTAAAAGCTCCCCGCGAGCTATCTGATATTCTGGTGGCCGAAATGGCGGAGCTGGGCTTCGATACCTTCGAAGATAACGACGAAGGCTTCTGCGCCTACACTACCGAGGACGTGTTCAACGTCGATGGCGTGGCCGAAATCATCAGCCGCTACGAGGGCCTTGGTGAGGTGGGCTACACGCACCGTGTGATTACGCGCCAGAACTGGAACGCCGAGTGGGAAAAGAACTTCCAGCCCTTGGTTATTGCCGATAAAGTGTCGGTACGGGCTCCCTTCCACGAGGCCCGCCCCGACCTGGCCTACGAAATCGTGATTATGCCGCGCATGTCTTTCGGCACCGGCCACCACGATACCACGGCCCTCATGATTACCAACCAGCTCGACATCGACCACCAGGGTAAGCGCGTGCTGGACATGGGCTGTGGCACCGGCATTCTGGCCGTAATGGCCGTGCACCTCGGCGCCGATTACGTGCTGGCCGTGGACGTAGAGCCCTGGACCGCGGAAAATGCTGCCGACAATGCCGCCGAAAACAATGTGCAGGACAAGGTAGAAGCCCGCCTCGGCGACGTAACCGCGCTAGAAGGCGAGGCTACGTTCGACATCATTCTGGCCAACATCAACCGCAACGTACTGCTGGAGGATATGCCGGCCTACGCCCAGTACCTCAAGCCCGGCGGCCCCATCCTGTTCTCTGGCTTTTACGAGGAAGACCTCCCGCTTATCCGCGAAGCCGCCGAGAAAGCAGGCTTTCAGTATAAGAACCACCGCACCCAAAATCACTGGGTATCGGCCGTGTTCCGGCAACCTGCTTAAAGCCACTTTGGGGCTTACACTTCCGCTACACATCAGTAAAGCAAAAGGCTGGTTCTTAGGAACCGGCCTTTTTTGTTGGCCTTTGTAGCCAGTTCAATAGCCTCCGGATAGTATAAAAAATAGCTAGGGTATGATTGTTGGAGGGATGGGGGAGAAGATGGCAGAAAGTGCCGGGTTTTGTCGAAATTGTAGGCGATTAATTACGCGCTGACGGATTTAGTATGAAGCATTTTACTTTTGGATGGGTATGCGCGCTGCTGCTGGGATTGAGTGCTCCAACATGGGCGCAGCAGACCAAGCCCCAACCTTCTAAACAACCTGCCGGAGCAGCTCCTGCTGCGCCGGCATTGCCCCGTTTTACGGGCAAGCTGAGCAGTGACCCTCAGCAATTTATGCAGGATGTGCAGTCGATGATGGCAACGGCCAACGTGGCCACGGGAAAAGCTGCTGCCGCGCGCCTGCAGCAGGTGTGGGCCAGCAATAAGCTCACGGCCACGCAACAGGCCTACATCGTGGCGCTGTCGCAGCAAATGCTGGCGCGCAAGTTCAAGGCCAAGCCGCACTTCGAAGCGTTCTTTACGGCCATTGCGGCCGGAGCTACCGTGCAGAACTTCTCCGATCAGCAGATGACGGAATTTCTGAACGTGGCCGGCAAAGCGCTGGCCAAAGAGCAGGTGCCCGAGGTGGAGAAGTTCCTGATGAGCTCGGCTCAGTTCCTGGATACCAAGTTTCTATATCGCTCGCGCTACAACACGCTGCGCGTAGTAGGCGGAACGTTTAGCTTTGCTTACAACGAGGAGGAAATGCCCTCTATGGCTCCTGTGGCCGCGCCCGTAGCAGCACCGGCCACCGTAGAAAGCAAGCCGCTGAACACCAAGGCCGGTGCTAAAAAGAAGGCCCCTTCCGGCTGGGATTCCGAAGATCTGTGGAGCAATACCGATGATGGCTGGGGAACACCGGCTAAAAAAACAACGGCGGCTGGCAAAACGGCGGAACCCGCTTTCGTGCAGGCGCCTTCCTACGATACCTATATCCCGCCCACTACGCGTGGTCCCGTCCTGGTCCTGAAAGACGCGGACTTGTTTATGGCGTCGCCCGGCGACTCTATCTACATCCGGAAAACCAGTGGTGTAATTACACCTAAAAGCCAGTTCGTAGGGTACGGAGGGCAGTTTGCCTGGCAGCTAAACAACAACCCCGTCACGGCCGATCTGACGAGCTACAACTTTGATATCACCAAGGCCGAATTCACGGCACAGCCGGTCACGCTCACGTATCCGGCGCTGCTGGAGGCCCCGGTGAAAGGGTGGCTGGCCTACCGCAGCGTGAAGCGCAAAACGCCGACCACTGATACCGGCTACCCACGCTTTATCTCCAATACCAACGACGCCCGCATCAAGAACATCGGCGAAAACATTCGCTACTATGGTGGTTTGTCGCTTTCGGGCAGCCGCGCCCTTTCGGCCTCGCTGGATGGCGCCCTGTCGCGCATTGTGGTGGAGCTGGATGGCAAGCCCAAGTTCAAGGCGTCCTCCCTGGCCTACGTGCTCGGCGACTCCATTATCACGGCCCAGCGCGCTGCCGTGACCATTTACCAGGATAAGCAGGACTCGCTCACGCACCCCGGTGTAAAGCTGAAATACGCCAAGAAACAGCAGGTACTGCAACTGGCGCGTGAAGAAGGCCTCTACAAAACTACGCCCTACTACGACTCTTATCACCAGATGGAAGTAACGGCGGAGCTGCTCACGTGGCCGCTGCGTACGCCTTATATCGATTTCTCCATCCTGACGGCCAAAAACCAGGTAACGGCCAACTTCGAATCGAAGGAGTTCTACACCAATACCCGCTATCAGCAGATCAAGTCCATTAACAAGATTCACCCCTTGCAGATGGTGGTAGGCTATAGCCAGGCCCACGGCAACGTGCGCCTGTTCACGATTCAGGACATGGCCAAGGCGCTCAACCTGAAGCCCGACAACCTGCGTTCGGCCATGTCGGGCCTGGCCCGTGATGGCTATATTCAGTGGTACCCGCAGACGGACCAGCTGATTCTACTGCCCAAGGCCTCGCACTACGTCAACTCTTCGCGCGGCAAGAAGGACTACGACCACATTGCCATTAAGTCATTGTCGCCTTCCGGCAAGAATGCCACGCTCAACCTGGCCAACAACGACCTAATTGTGCGTGGAGTAGACCGTTTCAACTTCTCCGATGACTCCGTGACGGTGTTCGTGAAGCCAGACTCCAGCATCATCCGGATTCAGAAAAACCGCGGGGTGCTGTTCAATGGCACAGTGGTAGCCTCGGCCTTTATCTTCAAAGGCAAGGAGTTTAAGTTCGACTACGATGGCTTCTTCATTGATCTGGTGAAGATTGACTCCATCATTGTGAAGGGCAAAGGCTCGAAAGGCTCCGTGATGAAGGCCCGCAAGGATGTCGATTTCACCCTGACCAACAAGAAGAAGACCTCATCGGGTAAACTCTACATCAACGCGCCCAACAACAAATCGGGCCGCAAGCGCCTGGGAGCCTATCCGTCGTTTGATGCCAGCACCGGGGCCTACGTGTTCTTCGATAAGCCCGAAGTATTGGGCGGGGCCTACGATACCACGGTGTACTTCGATATTCCGCCATTCAAGCTCGACTCGCTCAACAACAAGAACCGGGCAGCTGTGGGCTTTAAGGGCTCATTCGTGTCGGGGGGCATCATGCCTACGTTCAAGACCAAGCTAGCTTTGCAAGATGATGGCTCTTTGGGCTTCGTGTATGACGTGCCGAAAGAAGGATTTCCGCTGTATGGCGGCAAAGGGCGCCTGTTTAATAAGGTGACGATGAGCAACCGCGGTATTCAGGGCGTGGGCAACATCAAGTACCTGACCGGCGACTTTGCCAGCGACCAGTTCATTTTCTACAAAGACTCCGTCGTGACGGTGGGCAAATCGGGTACTATCTTGCCGGGGCCGCTGAACGGGACCGAGTTTGCGAAAGTGACCCTGCAGCCCGGCTACCAGATGAAGTGGGCCGTGAAGCAGGACTCGATGTACCTGAGCAGCCAAGGGCAGGGGCAGGGCCTGAAAATGTACGACGCTACGTACGCTTTCAAAGGTACCCTGGCTTACACGCCCGGCGGCCTCTATGGCACCGGCGGAATGGATGGCCCGCAGTCTTTTATCCGCTCGGCCGCTTTTGTATTCAAGCCAACGCGCTACACGGGTAAAAATGCCACGCTCAGCATCAAGTCGGCGGAGGTAAACAAGCCAGCCCTCACGGCTAACAACGTGGGCTTTACCTACGATTTGAAAGCCGGCAACACGCAGTTTGCCCGCGAAGCCGGCGACAATAAATCCAGCATCGAGCTGCCCTACTCGCAGTACCGCACCACGCTCTCGGGCGGTAAGTGGGACTTCAAGAAGAAACTGGTGCAGCTGAGCGTAGAAGCCGGCGCCGACTCGTCGCGCTCCTATTTCTACAGCACTAAGCCGGAACAAAAAGGCCTCAAGTTCCAGGCTGCTACCGGCCAGTACGACCTAAGCCGCTACCGGCTGGTGGCGGGCGGAGTGCCCCGCATTGCTGCCGCCGATGCCTGGATTTCGCCTGACTCTAGCAAAGTGTACATTCTGCCCAACGCGGAGATGCGTGGCTTCCAGAACGCCGGCATCGTGATGGATACCTTGCACAAGTACCACACGCTGTACAAAGGCGAAATCAAGATTCAGTCGCGCAATGCCTTTACGGGTAACGCGCTGTATAGCTACAAAAACGCCTCCGCCGATTCCTTCGCTATCAAGTTCACGAACTTCGCCATGGACTCTACGGCGCTGGCAGGTGGCCTAGGCAAAGCCGCCAAAGCCACTAAGGGCCTTCTGAAGCGCGGCAACGGCGCTGATGATGCGCCTGCTTCGCCGGCTACCACAGCCGTAGCTACTATTGCAGCTTCCGACAAATTCCACCTGGCGCCGCGCATTGCCTACCGGGGTGCCGTGAAGATGAACTCCCAGAAGCGGGGCTTCACGTTTGATGGACAGTCGAAGCTGGAGTTTGTGAAGAATCAGACGGCTTCGGAGTGGTTTGCCGTGCAGGATAGTATTGACCCGAAAGGCATTAAGATCAAGCTCAACGAGCCGAAGTCGGAGGATGGGACACCGATGAAGTCGGGCCTGTTCCTGTCAGATAACTTGGGCAAGGTGTACCCCCTGTTTGTGGCCGTGAAGCCCGGCGTAACGGACCAGAATATCTTCGAGGTAGATGGTACGCTGAGCTACAACCAGAAGAAGCGCGAGTACGCCATCAGCCGCCACGAGTACACCAACCCCGATATCTACGAGGGCTCCGTACTGACGCTGAACGACTCGACGGGTGCCATGAACTTCCGGGGTAAGGTGAACCTCATCAACTCCAACAAGGACTATACGCTTACTTCAGCGGGCGTAGGCTACGCCAAGCCGGACAGCGCCATCTACGACCTCGACACCTTCATGGCCTTCGACATCAACCTGCCCGAAAAGGCAGTGGAGGCCATGGGCATTGATATGGCGACGAACGCCAAAGGCCTGCCCGAAGCCCTGACCGGCTCGCAAACCCAGCTGTTCAAGATGGGCGAGTTCATCGGCAACAAAGGCGTGCAGGATTACAGCACCCGCAAAGGCAGCTACACGCCGCTGCAAAAGGTGTCGCCGAAGTTCCTGCATACGGTGGTGTTGAGTCAGGTGGACCTGCGCTGGAACGACAAGCTACGGGCTTGGTACTCGGTGGGCAAGATAGGCCTGGTGAGCATCGGCAAGAAGGACATCAATGCCCTGATTGACGGCTACATCGAAATCAAGAAGGAGAGCACCGGCGATGTAGTGGAGCTGTACCTGGAGGCTGAGCCCCAGACGTGGTACTATCTCAAGTACTCAAACAACGTAATGCTGGCCAAAGCGCAGCACGGTTCCTTCGATGAAATCATCGGCCTCAAAGCCAAAGGCGACTACAACACGGCCACGGAATACGGCTTCTATCTCGGCGATGACCAGGAGGTGCAGGCTTATCTCAACCACTTCCGCAAGGACTACCTCAAGGAGTCGGGCAAGCGCAAGGTGAACACCTCGCAGCCCGTGAGCACGGGCAACTTCGACAACATGGAAAGCGGCGGCAAAAAGAAAAAGAAGAAGAGCGACCCCGTAGAAGATGCCCTGAACGCCGACCCCAACGCTGCCCCGGTGGAGGAAACCAGCAAGAAGAAAAAGAAGAAGGATGAGCCAGTAGAAGCTGCCGCGCCGGTGGAAGCTGACCCCGCCGACTCCGGTAAGAAAAAGAAGAAAAAGGACGAAGCAGTAGAGGCCACCCCGCCCGCCGCTGCTCCGGCCGAAGAACCCAAGAAGGAGTCCAAAAAGAAAAAGAAGAAGGACGCCAACGACCCCTTCGGCGACGAATAAACCAACAGCCCCGACAGAGTTTCTGTCGGGGCTGTTTTTTAGTACAGTGGCCTAGGGGTGTCGTCGGCTTCCCCAATGTGCGTCACTCTACACAGGCACGTCATCCTGAGTGCAGCGAAGGATCTTAGCACGTCAGTAAGAGGTGCTAGGCCAGTCGTTCTCGCGTGGCAAGATTCTTCGCTGCGCTCAGGATGACGCGCGAGTAGGACGGCGGCGGCGCTTCAATGGCCCAATCAGCACGTTGGTAGCTATTCTTCCCAACGCCACTTCTCTAGAACCGTATCTTTACCCCATAGCTCGACCTCTACCCACCTCCTGCATGAATCTCCCCCTCGTTCTAGGCCTCTTGGTGGCCGCTTACTTCATTGGCTCTATCCCGACCGCGCTTTGGGTGGGTCGTCTGTTTTTTGGGATTGACATTCGGGAGCATGGCTCCGGCAACTCGGGCGCTACCAACACGTTCCGGGTGCTGGGCAAGAAGCCCGGTTCCTTCGTGATGGCCATTGATGTGCTGAAAGGCTGGGCCGCCACCTCATTGGCTTCCGTGATGCTAAATCAGGGCGCCATTCTGCCGGAACAGCTGCTGTACTACCAGATAGCCTGCGGCGTGCTAGCCGTGCTAGGCCACATCTATCCAATTTATGCCGGCTTCCGGGGCGGCAAAGGCGTGGCTACCGTGCTGGGCATGATGCTGGCCATTGCGCCGGCTACGGTGGGGGTGTGCATTCTGGTCTTTATCATCACGCTCCTTATTTCACGCTATGTATCCCTAAGCAGCATGACGGCCGGCATGACGTTTGCCGTGCTCCAGCTGCTGCCCCAATTTCGGCCGCAGAACCAATTGCTGGTGTGGTTTGGCTTTGTGCTGGCCGTGCTACTGGTATATACCCACCGCGCTAATATCGGGCGTCTGCGCACCGGCACCGAAAGCCGTGTGCCGATGCCGTGGGATAAGAAGTAATGCTTAGAGCACTAGTTTCAATCAGTCTCGTTTGAAGTAGCGGTATAGGTTGTAGCTCAAGAATAGCAGCAAGCTGACCAAGAAAAGACCAATTAGAACTGGTGCTATAGCAAGTACGGTGTACAGCCAATTCGGGCCTCCGTGGGCTTGCGCAGCTGTAGGAGAGCAGCAAGCTACGAACAGGACTAAGCAGACTATTTTGTAAAGACGCATGTAAGGCTTGCTTATAAAGGCAGGTGTAAAGTAGCCGCTTTTCACGTTAACGGAAACAGCTATTGCTACCGAACCCTACCGTTTCGTTCCCTACTTTTACCCCAGCATTTCCAACTAACCCCACCGCCGCATGGCTTCTTACCTCGAACAGAACCAAGAGCGTTTTTTAAGTGAACTGATGGACTGGCTCCGCATACCGTCGGTTTCCGCTGATCCTAAGTTTCATGGCGACGTACTGCGTGCCGCTGAGTACCTCAAAGCCCGCTTCGAGGAAGTAGGCCTGGAGAATGTGGAGCTGTGCCCTACGGCCGGCAACCCCATCGTGTACGGCGAGAAAATCATTGACCCCAACCTACCTACGGTGCTCGTGTACGGCCACTATGATGTTCAGCCCGCCGACCCGTATGAGCTCTGGACTTCGGGCCCTTTCGAGCCGTTAATCAAAGACGGTAAGATTTACGCCCGTGGCGCCTGCGACGACAAAGGCCAGGTGTACATGCACGTAAAGGCCTTCGAGATGATGCAGCAGGGCGGCGGTGTGCCCTGCAACGTGAAGGTGATGATTGAGGGCGAAGAAGAAATCGGCTCAAACAACTTGGCCATCTTCGTGCGCGAAAACAAGGAGAAGCTCAAGGCCGATGTCATCCTGATTTCGGATACCGGCATGCTCGCCAACGACCAGCCCAGCATAGAGGTAGGCCTACGCGGCCTGAGCTACCACGAGGTAGAAGTAACCGGCCCGAACCGCGACCTGCACTCCGGCCTCTACGGCGGCGCTGTGGCCAACCCCATCAACATCCTCTGCAAGATGATTGCCAGCCTGCACGATGAAAACAACCACATCACCATCCCGGAGTTCTACAACAACGTGGCGGTGCTGAGCGACGAGGAACGAGCCGAGCTGAACCGTGTGCCCCACTCCGACGACGAGTTCAAGCAGAGCATCGGCCTGCCTGATACCTACGGCGAGAAAGGCTACACTACCGTAGAGCGCATCGGCATCCGGCCTACGCTGGACGTGAACGGCATCTGGGGCGGCTACACCGGCGAGGGCGCCAAAACCGTTATTGCCTCCAAGGCTTACGCCAAAATCTCGATGCGTCTGGTGCCCCACCAGACCTCCGAGGAAATCACCGAAATCTTCCAGAAACACTTCACCAGCATTGCGCCCAGCGGTGTAACGGTGCAGGTACGCCCTCACCACGGCGGCGAGCCAGTAGTTACGCCTACCGACTCAGTGGCCTACAAAGCAGCTGCCGATGCCATGGAAACTACCTTCGGCAAGCGCCCCATACCGACGCGCGGCGGCGGCTCCATCCCGATTGTGGCCATGTTCAAGACGGAGCTAGGCCTGGATACCGTACTGCTGGGCTTCGGCCTAGATTCGGACGCCATCCACTCGCCCAACGAGCACTACGGCGTATTTAACTTCCTAAAAGGCATCGAGACCATTCCGCACTTCTACCGCAACTACGCGGCAGCCATGAAGTAAGCGCAAGTGACCTAGAACCACAAAAAAGGCTCGTCTTGTGTAAGACGAGCCTTTTTTATGCTTCCGCAACGACATGGGCCTCCCAACTCAGGAAGACTGGCCTTTATATTAGCGCCGACGCCGTCCGGAGCTGCCACCCAGTAGATAGCTCACGTAGAGCTGAAAGGCGCTGTTGCGAATGTTGGGCTGAAATGAGGTATTGCCAGTCGTATACTCCTTCGGGATATTGGTGATGCCGCCGTTGTAGCGTAGGCCTATGCCCGGCCCGCTAGCCGACTGATAGCCCAAACCGGCCGCATAGCCGAAATCAACGGTGTTGTAGGCGTCTTTGATATCGGTAGTAACACTCCCGATTTTCTGCTTGGCAGATGACAGGAACCCCAGCTGCGGTCCTACCTCAAAGAATAAACCATCGGCATTAATGCGGAACATGATCGGTAGATCGATGTAGTCGAATTTGTTGATGACGTCAGTGCCATTGAGAGTGTACTTCGAGCCTTTCTGCGAATACAGCAGCTCGGGCTGCACTGAGAAGGCATCGTTCACGCCAATATTGGCCAGTAGGCCACCATGAAAACCTACTTTGTTGCCCTTCAGCGCGGCATCATCGCCGGCAAAATTGGTCAGGGAAGCGCCGCCTTTCAGGCCTACACGTACGTTCTGGGCCTGGCTGGCCGTAGCAACGCCTGCTACTAGCAGAAACAGCAAAAAGGACTTCTTCATGAGTAAAGGAGGATGAGTAAAAGATGGGCAAAACTACGCAAAGCAGCCAGTTCGATGCTTTCTGCTCAGCCATAATCGTCTACGGGGTTGTTTTGGGCGTTGGTGTTGGCGCCGGAGCAGCTTTGCTGCGGACTTTCCTTTTGTCTTTCCCAATCTTGCCAATCAGCCGCCCGGGGCTGGTAAAGAGCTGAATCATCTGACGCGGGTAAACAAGTAGGCCAGGTAAAACTCTACGCTGCTGTTGCGCAGCTGCACTTGGCTGCTTCCATCAATGTCTACCCGGCGGAATACATTATTTAAGCCGCCATTATAGCGCCAGCCAACAGAAAACCCCGTGCTGTCCTGATAGCCGAGTCCAACTACAAAACCAGCATCTTGCTTGCGGAAAGCGGCAGTGCCAACCGGTGTGCGTTGCGCTACAACCGGAGTAACAGACCGAAGCTGGCTAAAATAAGGTCCGGCTTCAAAAAAGATGTCGTCCCAGTGGTACTGAGCAAGCACGGGGAAACTCACATAATCTAACCGGTGCTGGATGGATGGGCCATAGGCACTGCTGTTGTCGCCGCGCTGAGTATATAGTGCTTCTCCCTGAACCGCCAGGTGCTTTGTGAGCTTAATGCGCAGTAAGCCTCCTCCGTGGGCACCGAAGCGCAGGGAACTGTTTTTGGCATCGGCTCCAATACCGTTGGCAATGGTAGCACCGCCCTTGAGGCCTAGCAGAATGCGTTGGGCCTGCGCTGGCACTGCCACAAGGAGCATGGCGGCCAGCCATAATCTGTAAATAGATTGCATTGAATAAGTAGAGTAGGATAAATAGCCTACTAGCTAAACGTGCGCAAGACTACCAGATTATAGCCGGGTTCACCAAACCCCATAAAAACACAACCGCCCGGCTCCTGCATCAGGAACCGGGCGGCGTACAGGCAAGTGGCCTAGAGGGCTTACTTGCTCGGAATCAGGTAGCCCAACGAGAGCTGCAGCGCCGAGTGGCGGGCGTTGGCCAGGTCGCCGTTGAAATAAGAGCCATTGTCGCTTTTCACGAAGTCGCTGAAGGCGCCGGTGTAGCGCAGGTTAAGGCTCACGCCGTTATCGGCCTGGTAGCCGACGCCGGCTACGTAGCCCAGCTCGCTACGCTTGAAACCGCTGACATCTTTCTTGTCCTGCGACTCAAACACTTCGGGCGTGCCGTTAGGCTGGCGCGTGCGGGTGATTTTGGTTTCGTTGTTGGAGCTCAGCAGGTAGCTGTACTGCGGGCCAGCTTCCACAACAAAGCCGCCAGCGTTGATTTTCAGCAGCACCGGCACATCGAGGTAGTTGTAATTTACATTGCCCTCGCGCTTCTCGGTGTACCCTACGCCCAGCAGGGTGTTGGTGTACTCGGTGGGCTTATTCTCGAAGCCCTTTTGCGAATACAGAACCTCGGGCTGGATGGAAAAGAACCCGTCGCCGGTTACGTCGGCATTCAGGATAACACCACCCAGAAAGCCGAATTTATTATTGTAAGTGTTTTCGTTTTTTACGTTACCGGCCAAGTTAGAATAGTTGGCGCCGGCACGGAGGCCCAGGCGTACGCCCTGAGCGTGAACGGAAGAAGCAGAAGCGGCTGCCAGAAGGGTAGCCAGTACAACAGCAGACTTTTTCATACGTGCAACAGTAGTTGAGTGAGGGAAGAAATGCGCACTGATTACTCCAAAATCGAAAAGCATGCCAAGCTTGTGCTTCGGGCATAAAAAAGCCCCATCTGAAGCACCAGATGAGGCTTTTTCTAGGAATTAAGCTGACCTATTTGCCCGGAATCAGGTAGCCTAACGATAACTGAAACACGGAGTTGCGTGCGTTTCTCACGTCATTGTCCTGGTAGCCGTCTTTTCCGAAATCAGTGAAGGAGCCGTTGTAGCGCAGGCCTAGCAACAAGCCCATATCCGACTGGTAGCCCAGGCCAGCGGCGTACCCTATTTCGTTGCGATTCACGTTGTCCAGGTCGCTGGTGCCGCTGCGCTGGGTGGCGGTATTGCCATTTACCGACACCTTCGACTCGTCCTTTACCTTCAGCAAGTAGCTGTACTGCGGGCCCGCCTCAAAGAAAAGACCGCCAGCGTTTATCTTCAGCAGCACCGGTACATCAATGTAGTTATAGGTCCGGTCGCCTTCGTATTTGATGGTGTTGTTGCCGATGTTAAACTCATTATCGGCGTATTGGAAGCCTTTCTGAGAGAACAGCACTTCCGGCTGCAACGACAGGAACCCATCATCAAGCAGGCCGATATTGAGCATCACCCCTCCATGAAAGCCGAGTTTATTCTCAAACCGATCCTCATCCGTAAGGTCGCCAGATAGGTTAGACAGGTTGGCACCGCCCTTAATACCCAACCGGATGCCCTGTGCGTGGGCCGAGGAAGAAACGAGGGTAGCGGCAGCTAGCAAGGCTCCGGTTGCAAAAGCTATATTTTTCATAGGAAGGGAAATGGTTAGGGGAAAAGAAATGCACTCTAGGCCAGGGTAACGCTCAAAATAGCGTCCAGCGTATATATCGGAACAGCATTTCCGGTGTTTCGGCGCTTTTAGTAGAGCATAAAAAAAGCTGCCGACCTTTTCAGGTCGGCAGCTTTTCAGGTTTTTCGGATAGGGTGGCCTAGCGGCCAGTGGGCAGCAAATAACCTACCTGCAGCGTGTAGGCATTGTTGAATGCCTTCGACTCGTTTTGGGTGTCCTTGCTATCAATGAGCGAGTTGAAACCGCGGGCGTAGCGCAGGCCCAGGCTCAAACCGCCATCGGTCATGTAGCCAATGCCGGCCACACCACTGATGTCAAACTGCGCTAGGTCAGACTTGTACGCTTTGTCGCGGCTTACGCCCGTGTAGTCCTGGAAGCCACTGTTGTCTTCCACCTTATCTTTGTCGCCGTTCGTGTACTTGGTGGTCGTCTGCTGCTTGTTTTTGGAGCCGAACAAGTAGCTCACCTGTGGGCCGAGTTCAAAAAACAGTCCATCGGCGTTGATGCGCGCCAGCAGAGGAACATCGATGTAGTGCAGAACACGCTGTTGCTCTAACTCTACCTTCGAAACGCCAGCGGGTAGGCCAGTCGAGCGCTCCGATTTAACTTCGTATCCTTTACGGTTATACAACACCTCGGGAGCAAACGAGAAGAAGCCGTCGCTGCTGAGCGGGATGATAGCACCCACGCCAGCGTTGTAGCCGAGCTTGTAGTCGCCCAGATCGGTGCTATAGTTCGGGCCCGTAATCTGGTCTACATTTTTGCCTGAGATATTGGAATACGTAGCGCCACCTTTCAGGCCAATGCGGAAACCGCCGGCATCCTGAGCGTGGGCTACTGAAGCCGCCGACACGAGAACGAGCGAGAGAGCTGCAAATTTTTTCATACTAAAAGAGAGGAATTTGAAAGACAATTTCTACACCACTTCACCGACCACTACAGCCACGTTCCTCGTGGTTTTCAGGGAGTCATAGCGTAAAGCGGTAGGCCAGGGTTGCGGATTAGCACGCATTTTATTCAGATTTAAACCTGCGGTAACACGCTCGTTTCCGGCAAACCACAACAGCAGTAGGCTCTTACAAACTTCCTGTTTAGCGTAGGTTTCCGATGGCGCGTCGGGTGGGTTTCGCTATTTTTGAGCGGCTTGCCAGTTGGTTTTCTATGATGATTCGATACAAAGTGCTCTTGAGTAGCCTACTGCTCGGGGGGAGCATAAGCCAAAGTTGGGGGCAAGCCGGAAAGCCTGCTGAGCCCGCTGGCCCGTTGGTGATTGGGGCGTATGGCCTGGGCAGTTTTGTGGTGGCGCATACGCCTTCCGTCAAGCACCTTTCGGTGTCGCATCCTACGGGCGTAGAGCTGAATGTGCAGCGGCAAACGAATGGCTCGGCGCCCTGGCACGCCTGGTACCGCTACCCCAAAATCGGCTTCGCCCTTACCTACTACGACTACCATAACCCGGTGCTAGGCCAGTCGTATGCGGCCGGCGTGTACATCAATAAGTCGTTTTGGCGTACGCGGCGGCAGGAGCTCAACTTCCGCATCGGAACGGGTGTGGGCTACTTCCCACAGGCCTACGACCGGGAAACTAACCACAAAAATACCATCGTCAGCTCCCGGCTGAACGCCACCATCCAGACCCGCCTGGAGTACGATGTGGCGCTTTCTGAGCGCGTAGGCCTGTTGCTGGGCCTGGGCCTGAACCATTACTCCAACGGGGCTACCTCCAAGCCTAATTTCGGCATCAACCTACCCACGGTACTGCTGGGCCTCAACTACCATCAGCAGCGGCCCTTCTCGCCGCTGCCCATCGGCGAAGCTGCCCTCATGCCGCCCGATGTGGGCCGCAGCTTTCTGGAGATAAGTACTACCGCCGGCGTAAAGCAGCTGGACGTGCAAAACAGTCAGAAGTATTGGGTGAACTCCGTGACGGTAGCTGCCGGGCGCCGCGTAAACCGGAAAAGCAACCTCGTAGTAGGCCTGGAAGGCTTTTATGACCGTAGTCTGGCCGCCGAGCTGCGTGATACTGCCCGCACCACCGACAACCTGCCCGATGTGAAAAAAGCCGGCGTGTACCTGGGCCACGAGCTGTTGTTTGGCCGGCTGGCCTTCGTCTCGCACCTGGGGTTTTACGTCTACAATCCCTACAAATCCAACAAGTTCTACTACGAGCGGCTGGGCCTGAAATACTTCTTCACGGAGCGCTTTTTCGGCAATATTGATCTGAAAGTACACCGCGGTGCCGCCGATGTAGTGGAGTGCCGACTGGGCATGCGGCTGTAGCGCAGCTTCGCTTCAGACATCGAATTCTGCAGTTCAGCGCCGCTTTTCGGGAGCTGGGTAAGATGTAATGGGCGCACTGCTGCCGGGCGGTGATATTGCCTCATCATTCATCCTCTCCATCGGCTTTCTATATGGAAACCTTCCTGCTCCTGAACCGCTGGCTGCATATTGCCGCCGGTTTCACCGGATTCTTTGTAGCCCCCGTGGCGCTAGCGGTACGGAAAGGCGGAACGGCTCATCGGTTGTGGGGCCGGGTATTCTTCTGGTCGATGCTGGTAGCTGGTAGCACGGCTATTGTTTCGGCAAGCCTGCAGGGACTGACGTTTCTGCTGCTTACCGGCATTTTTAGCCTCTATCTGGCACAGTTTGGCTACCGCTCCCTGCAGCATAAGCGCATGGGGGAGGGCCAGCAGCCTGCCTTCTACGATTGGGCGAGTGGCCTACTTGGCCTAATCATCTTTCTCGGAACAGTGGCCTACGGAGTGCTGCACCGCCCCTTCAACCCGGTGCCTCTGGTATTCGGTGGTATTGGCGTCATGACGACGGTCCGGCAGCTGCTGGCTTTCCGCCGACCCGGCGCCTGGCCAGCGGGCCAATGGCTGCGCAATCATATTTCCGGCTTTGTGGGCTCCTACATTGCCGCCGTATCGGCCTTCTCGGCCACCAGCCTGAAGTTCATTCCGTTTCCAATCAACTTCCTGTGGCCTACCGCCGTGTTGGTGCCTTTGCTGATCTGGCTACAGCGGCGCTACGTGCCCACTAGGGGCAGCAGTTCTGCGCTGGCGGCTGTTAGTGTCAGTAAATAGGCAAAGGTCTCTAACGTAAAAGTTAGCAGGAACTTATCAGGCGCTAACCAGTGCCTGGTTGATGCGCTTGACCAAGCCAGGACCTTCATAAATAAAGCCCGTGTAGAGCTGAATCAGGGAGGCGCCTGCTGCCAGTTTCTCCTGTGCATCCTGAGGCGAATGAATACCGCCAACCCCAATAATAGGTAGCTGCCCGGAGCTGTGCCGATGCAGGTAGCGGATTACTTCGGTGGCTCGCTGCCGCAGTGGTTTGCCGCTAAGCCCACCGGCTCCCAGCGCGGCTACTTGCCCGGCCGGTGTCAGCAATCCGTCGCGGCTGATGGTAGTATTGGTGGCTACTAGGCCACTCAGGTTGGTTTCGCGGGCGATGAGCAGGATGTCGTCGAGCTGGCCATCCGTTAGGTCGGGGGCTATTTTGAGGAGCAGTGGCCTAGGCGTGGGCAACGACTGGTTACGCTCCTGCACTTGTTGCAATAGCTGAATCAGGGGTTCGCGCTCCTGCAGCTGGCGCAAATTAGGCGTGTTCGGCGACGATACATTCACCACAAAGTAGTCCACCACCTCATGCAGGGCTTCTACGCAGGCCACGTAGTCGTGGGCCGCTAGCTCATTAGGCGTATCCTTGTTCTTGCCGATGTTACCGCCAATCAGCATATCGGAGCGGCGGTGACGCAGGCGGGCAGCAGCTGCCGTCGCGCCCTCGTTATTAAAGCCCATTCGGTTGATGAGGGCCTCATCGGTGGGCAGCCGGAACAAGCGCGGTGTCGGGTTTCCCGGCTGTGGCCGCGGAGTCACCGTCCCGATTTCCACAAACCCAAAGCCCAGCGCAGCCAGCTCATCCGTCAGCACAGCGTTCTTGTCAAAGCCCGCCGCCAGGCCCACCGGATTCCGGAAAGTCAGCCCAAATACCTCCCGTTCCAGGCCAGAGTCGCGAAAATCGTAGAGCCCCCGTAGCAGCGCCGTAGCACCCGGCATCCGGCTCATCCGTTTCAGGTTATCAAATACCAGATGATGAGCCCGCTCGGCGTCGAGCTGGAAAAAAAGAGGTTTCAGCAGAGCTTTGTACATGGCCCTGCAAAGATGGTGAAATTGTGAGATGGTGAGTTGGACGTGCTAATTGCGCAATTGGCGCAGTCTAGGCCAGTAGAACGTCCATCTCACAATTTCACCTCCTATCCCGCCCAGCCTTCGCGGTCGAGGCTGCGGTACTGGATAGCTTCGGCCAGGTGCTCTATTCGGATGTCGTCGGTGCCAGCTAGGTCGGCAATGGTGCGCGCTACTTTCAGAATACGGTCGTAGGCGCGGGCTGATAGGCCTAGGCGCTCCATGGCGGTCTTGAGCAGCGTGTGGCCAGCCTGGTTGATGCGACAAATATCCTTCACCATCTGAGAAGGCATCATGGCGTTGGAATGGATATCCGGAAACTCCCGAAACCGCTCGGCCTGGCGCTGCCGGGCACCTTCCACCCGCTGCTGAATATCTTGGCTGGTTTCGGAGCGGCGCGTTTCCGTCATCTGGTCGAACGTGACGGGCGTTACTTCCACGTGCAGATCAATTCGGTCCAGCAGGGGGCCACTCACCTTATTGAGGTAGCGCTGCACCACACCGGGGCCGCACACGCATTCCTTCTCGGGGTGGTTGTAGTAGCCGCAAGGGCAGGGGTTCATGCTGGCTATGAGCATGAAGTTTGCCGGAAAGTCGATGCTGAGCTTAGCCCGCGAAATGGTCACGCGGCGTTCTTCCAAGGGCTGCCGCATTACTTCCAGCACGGTGCGCTTAAACTCCGGCAGCTCATCCAGAAACAGCACACCGTTGTGCGCCAAGGAAATCTCGCCCGGCTGCGGGTTGCCGCCGCCACCTACCAGCGCCACATCCGAAATAGTATGGTGCGGACTTCTAAAAGGTCTTGAGTTCAGCAACGAGCTGTTTGTGCCCAGCTTGCCCGCTACCGAGTGAATTTTCGTGGTTTCCAGCGCTTCCTGCATGTTCAGGGCCGGCAAAATACTGGGCAGCCGTTTGGCCAGCATCGTTTTGCCGGCACCCGGAGGGCCCACCATTATTACGTTGTGTCCGCCCGCCGCTGCTATTTCCAGGGCACGCTTAATGTTTTCCTGGCCTTGCACATCCGCAAAGTCGGCGGCGTACTGGTTGGCGGTGTTCTGAAATACGTCGCGCGTGTCAATTACCAGCGGCTCTATGTGCTGGCGTCCTTCCAGAAAGTCTACAGCTTCCTGCATCGTCTCGACAGGAATAATGTCGAGGTTATTGACAATAGCGGCTTCCAGCGCATTCTCTTTGGGCAGAATAAAGCCTTTGAAGCCTTCCTTGCGGGCCTGAATAGCAATGGGTAATACGCCCCGAATAGGCCGTAATGCCCCATCAAGGGCCAGTTCGCCCATCACCACATACTGGCCTAGTAGCTCCGTATTGAGTTGCTGCGAGGCATGCAGAATGCCCAGCGCAATGGGCAAGTCGTAGGAGGAACCTTCCTTGCGGATATCGGCGGGCGCCATATTCACCACCACTTTGGTGCGAGGCATGCGGTAATTCTTAAACTTGAGCGCAGCCTCCACCCGTTGCTGGCTCTCCTTAATAGCATTATCAGGCAGGCCCACCACAAAAAAGCCTGTTCCTTGCGATACAACTACTTCAATGGTAATAGTATAAGCATTAACTCCTTGCACGGAAGAGCCGAAGGTTTTAGTAAGCATATATCAAAAAATACAGCTGAACAGTAATAGGAAAATTTCGAGTACAAAGATACCGCGTCACCCATAAATCTAGGCCACTCTTCGCCTAACGAAAAGGCGTATTGATCGGGGAAAAGCCAGCTTACACCTTGCTCCTCCCCAATCAATACGCCTTTTGCACTCTCAGTACCGTGGTATTATTTTACCAGTTGCTCAATCAGCATGATCATGATGTGAATGGCCTTAATGTGGACTTCCTGGATACGATCGGCGTAGCCCATATGAGACACCCGGATCTCTACGTCGCTGATATGGGCCAGTTTGCCACCGTCTTTACCCGTCAGGCTCACCACTTTCATGCCGGCTTCCTTTGCTGCTTCGGCGGCCAAGAGGACGTTAGGCGAGTTGCCGCTGGTGCTGATGGCGAGCAATACGTCACCGGGGCGGCCTAGCGCCTCCACATAGCGGCTGAACACGTAGTCGTAACCGAAATCGTTGGCTACGCAGCTCATGTGAGATGCTTCGGTGAGGGCAATGGCGGCCAGGGCGCGGCGGTTCTGGCGGTAGCGGCCCGTGAGTTCCTCCGCAAAATGCTGGGCATCGCAGAGGCTGCCGCCGTTGCCGCAGGTCAGCACTTTACCGCCTTCATCAAGCGCACCGGCTATCAGGCGCGCGGCTTGCTCAATTGCCTGCAGGTTGGCAGGGTCTTGCAGAAATCGGTCGAGGACGGCGCGGGCTTCGGTCAGCTCGGCCTGAACGAGGTTGGTAAGCAGTTCGGACACGGGTAGAAAAGAATGCTAGGCCAGGGGCTGGCCCGAAGAATCGTAGGGGGTAGAAGAAGGGGCCGTGGGCGTGGAGGGCGGCACGTAGCCTTCGGGAATGGTGGTGACGCCGGTACGCGGGGCGGCGCCGGGCATGCGCTCTGTGAGGCGCTGCTGTTCCATCTGCTGGTCGTAAAGGCGGGCTTTCAGCTCATTGATCTTGCCTTCGCGCGCCGTAATGTCGCGCCGCAGCATGGTGCTGTCCAGGTTCTCCGTAATCAACTGCAGGCCTAGCAAGATGATGGCCGTAATGAACAGGCCGAAAAACAACGATTCCGGCGAGCCAGCCATGTTCGAGAAGGAATTTCGTACGGCTGGGCTGAGCAGGATCAATAGGCCTAGCAGCAGAAATACCATTACCAGAATGGTTATCAAACGTTTGATTGCAAGCATGGATTTCAGAAGCTAAGAGGGGAAAACAAAGCGTATAGTACGCAGAAGCAGGGTTGGCGGACTAAATATAGTGTTTTGCCAGTCTAATACGCTTTTGCTACTGTTCAGCTTTCTGCCGTTGCACTAAGCTGGGAGCCCTAGTATAGGCTAGGCCTATACCAAGGCTGCGTTGGTGGTCTGCATCAGGCTCAGGCGCTTGTACAGGCCACCTTCGTTGCGCAGCAACTGCTCATGGGTGCCGCGCTCTACAATACGGCCGTGCTGGAGCACCACAATCTCATCGGCGTGCTGCACGGTGCTCAGGCGGTGGGCAATGACCAGGGAGGTGCGGTTTTGCATGAGCCGCGTGAGGGCTTCCTGTACGAGTTTTTCGCTTTCCGTATCGAGGGCAGAGGTGGCCTCGTCCAGAATTAGGATGGGCGGGTTGCGCAGAATGGCGCGGGCAATGCTCAGGCGCTGCCGCTGCCCACCTGAAAGCCGGGAGCCCCGGTCGCCGATAACCGTTTGGTAGCCTTCTGGCGAGGCCGTGATGAAGTCGTGGGCATTAGCAATGCGGGCGGCTTCCATTACCTCGGCCTCGGTGGCCTGGGTGTTGAAGCGAATATTGTTAAAGATGGTATCGTTGAACAGAATGCTTTCCTGCGTGACGATGCCCATCTGGTCGCGGACGGAGTGAATGGTGCAGTCGCGCACGTCGTGGCCATCGATGAGCATCTGGCCGCCTGTGGGGTCGTAGAAGCGGGGCAGCAGGTCGGCGAGAGTGCTTTTGCCGCCGCCGCTAGGGCCTACCAGCGCCACGGTCTTGCCTTTCTGAATGGTGAGGTTGATATCCTGGAGCACGGGCGTATCGCCGTAGCTGAATTGTAGGTTGCGTAGCTCAATCTGCTGCTCAAAGGGCGGCAACACCTTGGCATCGGGCTTGTCGCGGATAGCGGGCTCGGTGTCAATAATGCTCAGCACTCGTTCGCCGGCCACCAGGCCCCGCTGGATGTTGCCGAACGATGACGACAACGCCTTAGCCGGCGTAAGCACTTGCGAAAACAGAATCACATAGCCAATAAACGTCTCGCCCGTCAGGTTCGATTGGCCACCCAGAATCAGCGTGCCGCCAAAATATAAGAGGCCCGCTACGACTGAAACGCCAGCAAATTCGGAGAATGGAGAGGCCAGGTCGCGGGTGTTGTCGATGGCGCGGGAGGTGCGGGCATATTGGTCGTTCTGGGCTTCAAACTTGCCTTTAATATAGTCCTGGGCGTTAAAGGCTTTGATAACCCGCACGCCGCCCAGCGTTTCATCAATCACGGAAAGCATGGTGCCGAGGGTACTCTGGCTTTGCTTGGCCTGGGTGCGCAGGCGCTTGGCCACCGTGGCAATAACGCCGCCCGAAATCGGTAGCAGAATCAGGGTAAATAGCGTCAGCGGCACCGAAATATGGAACAACACCACAAAGTAAGCCACTATCGTGAGCGGTTCCTTGATAACGGCCGTCATAGTGTTTACCACGGAAGTTTCCACTTCCTGCACGTCGCTAGTGAAGCGCGACATCAGGTCGCCTTTGCGCTCGTTGCTAAAAAAGCTGAGCTGTAGGCCAATGATACGGTGGTATAGGTCGTGGCGCAGGTTTCGGATAACGCGGGCGCGCACCTTGGCCAGCAGTCGCAGGCTCAGGTAGCGGAAAACGTTGCTTAGCAACACCGATATCACTACCACCACGCACACAAACGCCAGCGCGCCCAGCTTGCCGCGGTCGGCCAGCACATCGGCGAAGAAGTAATAAAACGTATCGGAAACCCACTGAATAGTGGGCGTAAATGTGGGCAACGAAGCAGGTGCCTGTAGCTTCACTGTGTCCGTCTTGTCAAACAATACCTTCAGCAGCGGAATAATGAGGGTAAAGTTGGCAATGCTGAAAATGATGGTCAGCACTGTGTACAGCAGGTATTGCGGCAGGAAAATGGCCCACGGGCGGGCGTACTGCAGAATGCGGAGGTAAGTCTTCATCGGAAGCGGCAAAGGTAGCGCATTCCCAGGGTTGGCGACTTTTTGAGCAGAAGGTACTGGCCTAGGCCACTTCTACCATCGCCACAATTTCAATCTGGCCAAGTAGCTGCTGATTGAAATCGGGCAACTCCTCGGCGGGCACGCAGAACGACTGCTGCTCTAGGCCACCAATGCTAGAGCGCACTGGGAAGCAGGCGGCATACTCCGCGTCTACAGCAAAACGCAGCACGTAGGCCACTCCAGCACCCGCGTTGTCCCAGCTGCGGGCCAGCTGGGCCGCGTAGGCCTCTTGCAGCATCGGGCAGAAGCTGGGTTGCTCTGGAAGGCGCGGCGGAAACTCCAGCCACCCCGAAGCCGCAATCAAATCCAGCTCCTGCTGATCAACAGGCCAGTACAGCAGCAAGGCAGAAGGTTCATGACGCATGGTTTTCAGGTGATGAGGTGACGGACGGTAAAGAGAGGACAAGGTAAACTGGCCTACAACTAAAAAAGAACGTCATCCTGAGCTTGCCGAAGGATCTCGCGTGCTGATGTTGAGTTAGTAACCCAATGTCTGCACGCGAAATCCTTCGGCAAGCTCAGGATGACGTTCTTTTAGGAAACTAACTGGCCTAGAACTCGTGTAGGCGCTGGGCGATGTTCCAGCGGAGCGCTACCGAGGCTAGGGCATCGGTGCCGGCCGTGAAGAACGGTACAGGCTGGTTGAGTGTGCGATGACGAACAATCATTTTACCATCGAGCCACAGGTTGTGGGCCGCCTGCCAGGTCGCCGTGAAGTCGCCGTGGAAGAGGTAAGATGTCGGGCCGCTGCCTACCATAAAGCCATATTCCCGAATCTGGCCATTGGCATCGAGGGGGCGGTTGGTGTAGGGCAGGAGCACATTGGAGCCGTAGTTCTGGCCCGCGGGGTCGAGGCCCTGCTTGCTGTAGAAGCCTTTGGCTACCACATTCAGGCGGGGCAAGGGCTGGTAGCTCACAATCCCGATCAGCTCCCACAGGTTGGCGCCCATGGGGTGAGCCAACGACTGCTGATAGTGCTGGTAGTTGCGGAATTTATCCTCGTGCTGGTACATGTAGGGCCGGATGAAGTTGAATTCACCCTGGATATCGAGGTTCCGGATACCGGCCACGTTGATGTACTTGCCGCCTAGTTGCAGGCTTTGCTTGTTGGCCCACCAGCCGTCACCGCTTCGGATCTGGCTGAGCACGAACTCATCCAGCACGAGTTGCCCGTAGAGCTGTACGCTGCGCTTGATGTTCCATTTAAAGTCTAGGCCCAGCAGCGCGTTATCCTCAGAGCCAGTACCCTGTTCCACCGCCCGATAGAAGATAATCGGGTTGAGGTACTGAAGCTCGAAACCGCGGCGGCGGGGCTGCAAAACCGGCTGACCATTCACGAGCACGCTATCCGATGTAGAAGAGTAACCGCTATACACCACGCTCTCAAACACGCCCACGTTCAGGTTAGGCAGAATATCGAAGCTTAGGTGATGGAAAGCGAGGTATTTCCGGTCGTAGGAGGCATCTACATTGGGCGCGTCGGCCGTCATCTGGGCAAACAGGTTCTCGTAATGGAACTTCCAGATGCGGGTGTTGGCCTTCAGAAACAGATAGGGTGCCGCATAATCAGACAGGATAAGGCTGCGGTAGCCGTTACCAATCTGGTTGCGGTCGTGGCCCAGCTGCAAGCTCACGTGCTTTCCGGCCGCGTAGGTTAGATAGCCACGAGCTGAGAGGAAGTCGTACTGACCCGGCGTGTTTTTGAACGGCTTCCAGAAGCCCTCATGCGGCACGGCTTTGTCGCGGTCGATGCGCTGCTGCACATATTCCGGCATAGCCATTTGGTTATCAGCCAGGAAGGTGTAGAATCCTAGGCGCTGATCGATGGTGCCTTCCAACTGCACGCCGCGGGTGTTGAGGAAGCTATAGCTCTTGCTGCCGTCGCTGTTACCTAAACTCAGGCCCAGTACCGGGTTCACGCGCAACGAAAAGTCCGGCGTTTCTACACTATAGAGGTCAGAGGGCCGCTGGTAGAAATACTTCAGAATAGGCTGGTCGCGCTGGTTGATGGCCGAATCTTGGCGGGTATCGTGCCAGTTGTCGCGGAGCAGGTACCGCACATTGAAGCGGTCCTGCCGCGAGAGGCCCGCCGAGGAATCCTGCAAAATGCGCTCGGCCAGGCGGGCCACGGCTGCCCGAGTATACGGCCGCACCGAGGTATGCAAATCTCCCAGCGAATCGGGTCCGTACTGAATGGCATAGCGGTCAATCAGGCGGTAGATATCAGCATCCAGAGGCACGTACGTGGTGCCCATAGTTGTTTTGGTGTTGGATCCTGGTTGCGCGCTCAGGTTGCTGGTCCGTTTGGGGGGGGCCAGCGGAACGGGCGTATCATACGTCACCCAGTTACCCTGGCCATCAGTAGGGCGGGTGGTGGGCGTATCCTGAGCTATGGCGGGAGCGGCCAGCAGGCTCGTCAGCCCCAGAAAAAGGAGGTAGGGTTTTCTCATAAGCAGAGCCCTTTACGCCGAAACCGACGCGCGGGTCGACAAACCTACGCAGGATCGGCAAGAGTGGGATGAGGTGCCAACGCACAGAACCAAAAAAACGTCTGCTACTGGCCTACGAAAGCGCCAGAAGTGACTTGGCGCACTACCTTTAGGCCATGCCATTGCGCTTGCTTCGCCACCACGAAATAGACCTTGCTGCCTGGGATGCCTGCGTGTCCTCGGCCCGCGAGGTAGTGCCCTACGCGCACTCGTGGTGGCTGCAGGCTACCGCTGGCCGCTGGGACGCGCTGGTAAAAACAGACGATGAAACTGGCCGCTATCTGAGCATATGGCCCCTGCCCATAAAGCGTCGGCTGAGTGGCCTAGAGGTGTACCAGCCGCCCTTCACGCAGCAGCTAGGCCTGCTCACGTCCCAAAAACAGGTGCGTCCGGCCATTCGGGAAGTGTGGGACCATAGGAGTGCGGGGCTGCGCTATACAAAGATCTACACCCAATTCAACGACCAAAACGAACTAGTGCCTGCCGGAAAATTTTCGATAGGCCTAGGCCACAGTTTTTTGGTCTGCACGCACCGGCAAACGTATCAGCTAAGCCTGGCAGTGGCCTACGAGACGTTGGAAGTGGCCTACGCCGCCGACTACCGCCGCCGGTTGCGTCAGCTTTACGCCTCTCGTCTCACAGTCAGGGCCACCACTGACGCTGAGCCATTGCTGACGCTTTTCCAAGAAACCAAGGGCTATGAGGCTGGTCTGAAACGCCGGCATTACAGCGTGTTGCGTAACCTACTAGTGGCTCTGCAGCAGCGCCAACTGTCGGAAATACTGGAAGTATGGCACCCCGAAACCAAAGAGCTTCTGGCCGCTGCCTTGTTTGTGAAGTACCGTACCCGCCTGATTTACCTGTTTGCAGCTGCCTCTGCCGAAGGCAAAAAAGCGGGCGCACCACTACTGCTGCTCGACCACCAGATTCGACGCTATGCGGGTACGCCGGGGCTGATTCTGGATTTTGAAGGCGGTATGATACCGTCAATTGCTCGTTTTTTCGCCAATTTCGGGGCCACGCCCGTGCCGTACGCGGCCTTCTCCTGTATTTCTCACCGACCTTGGTATCTCTCATGGATGCGCTGAAGCCTACCTCTGCCGATTCTCTCGCCGCCGCTCCGGCCGCTGCGCCTGCCTATGACTCCGACCGCGTGCATGTTGTGTGCGCTGAGCCCTCCATTGCCAACCATTTTCTGGCCGAGCTACGCGACGTAACGGTGCAGCAGGATTCCCTCCGCTTCCGCCGCAACCTGCAGCGCCTCGGCGAAATCATGGCCTACCGCATCAGCTCGCAGCTCAGCTACACCGATAAAACGGTGAAGACGCCGCTGGGCGAATCCAGCAGCAAACACCTGCACGATTTTCCGGTGCTGGCCACCGTGCTGCGCGCCGGCCTGCCCTTCCACCAGGGCTTTCTGAATTACTTCGACCAGTCGCCTTCTGCTTTTGCGGCGGCTTATCGCATCGAGGGTACGGCCCAGGTGCAGGTGCAAGTCGATTATCTATCGGCCCCCAGCCTGGATGAGCGTGTCCTGATCCTGGTTGACCCAATGTTGGCCTCCGGTAAATCGTTGGTGCAAACGTACCGGGCCATGTTGCGCTTCGGTACACCCCGGCAGGTGCATATTGCGGCCGTTATTGCCAGCCCCCAGGGCGTAGAATACGTCACCCGCGAAGTGCCTGAAGCCAACCTCTGGGTCGCCGCCATCGACGACCACCTGAACGACCAAGCCTATATCGTGCCCGGCCTCGGCGATGCCGGCGACTTGTCATACGGCAGCAAGCTCTAGGCCTGTCGGTGCGGCTGGTTAATCCGATTGGGTAAGGTATTTGCGGGCAGCATAGGCGCGCCGCAAAAGGGTAACACGCTCTTAATCATTCGGCGCCAACTTGAACGGGCGCGGCTCGTTGGTTGTATTCTATTCACGCATTCCTGTCTGCCACTTTTTTGAGTGTCAGGCGGTTCCAGCAAACGTCTGTGGTTCCGGTCTATTTAAAATACGCTTCGGTCTTTCTGGTCAGCATGTTCAAGTTCGTGGCCGGACCTATTGCGGGTATAGCCTCGGGCTTGCCCGCTGGCCTGGTATGGGGCCTCAGCGTAACGGGCATGATGACCACCGTGCTTATTATTTCCAGCGTAGGCCAGGCGTGGGCATTGCATCAGCGCCGCAAGCGTCAGGAAAAAGGCAAGCCGCTGTTCAACCGCCGGAGCCGAGGGATTGTGCGCATCTACCGCCGCTTTGGCATGGTGGGCATTGCTTTTCTCACTCCCATCCTGTTCAGCCCTATCGGAGGAACCGTTATTGCCACGCAGCTACACGTGCCCCGCTTCCGCATCTTGTTTCACATGCTCTGGAGCGCGGTGCTTTGGGGTGGTACTCTTACCATCCTGGCCGTCCGCTTCAGCCACCTCGCCATCTTCGACCATTACCGGTAACAGCGCCAGTGTATTCATGAAAAAGGCCGCCCTCCACAATGTGAAGGGCGGCCTTTTTCATGAATACACTGGCGTTATTTGCTCCGGCGGGCGCGGGCGCGGCCCTGAGCGGCGCGGAAGGCTTTGGTAGAAGGGGAGGAGGCTTTGCCTTTGGATGGATTGGCCTTGTTGCCCTTCTGGCTGCGATTGGGCGCTACCGCAAACTCGCGGCCGGTGCGTTTGTCAATCGTTACGCCGGGCTTGATCCACTCTTTCTTCTCGTGGAAGGCACCCTGGAAGTTTGGGTCCTCGCGCTTGCGACGCTCATCCTTCTCGCGGTCCATGCTCTGCTGCTCCTCGAAGCCGGTTTTCACCACTTCTACTTCAGGCGGCAGCTGCAGCAGCGGAATTTCCTGCCGAATCAGCTCGGCAATCTTTTCCATATGGTGCATTTCGGCTTCGTTGGCGAAGGTGATGGCCGCGCCGGTGTGCTGCGCGCGGCCCGTGCGGCCAATGCGGTGCACGTAATCATCATACACCAGCGGCACATCGAAGTTGATGACGTGGCTTACTTCCGGCACATCGATGCCACGAGCCGCCACATCCGTCGTCACTAGGAAACGAATTTCGCCTGCCTTAAAGGCCTCCATGGCATTGATGCGCACATTCTGGCCCTTGTTGCCATGAATGGTCCGCACCTCGCCGTGCGCTTTCCGCTTCAGGAAGTTCGCTACGTTTTCGGCGTGTTGCTTGGTGCGCGTAAAAATCATCACGCGGTTAAAGGCGTCCCAGTCCAGAAACAGGTATTCCAGCAGGTTGATCTTCGTGATGAGGTTAGGCACCTCGTACATGCTCTGCGACACATTCTGGGCCGAGGTAGCCGAAGGCGTCACTTCCACCCGCACCGGAAACTCCAGAAACTCTTCACTTAGGGTGGCTACCTTATCTGGCATGGTGGCCGAGAACAGCACGTTCTGGCGCTTGCGCGGAATCACCTCCAGCAGCCGCCGGATCTGGGGCATGAAACCCATATCCATCATCTTGTCGGCCTCATCAAGCACCAACGTTTTCAGCTCCTTTAGTATTAGGTCGCCGCGCAGATATAGCTCCATCAGACGGCCGGGTGTAGCAATCAGAATATCTACACCCTTGGCAATGGTTTCAATCTGCGTTTTAGGGCCTAGGCCACCGTAGATAGCGAAAATGCGCAGATCAGTATACACCGCCAGCTTCTGCAAGTGGCTTTCCAGTTGCATGGCCAACTCCCGCGTAGGTGCCATAATGAGGGCGCGTGGGTGCGTGCCCTGCGCATATTTCACCTTCATGAGCAGCGGCAGACCGAAAGCGGCCGTTTTGCCGGTGCCGGTCTGGGCAATGCCTAGTACATCATGCCCGGCCAGCAGCAGCGGAATAGTTTGCTCCTGCACGGGCGTTGGATGCTCAAAACCCGCCTCGGCCACGGCCGTGAGGAGTTGCTTGTTGAGCTTAAAATCGGCAAAGGAGAGCGGCTGCGGCGTATCTGACATGACAAAAAGGTATTTCAAAGCGCAAAGGTACGGGGAATACCGGCGGCAAGCTCAGGATGACAGCTTGTTAGAGATAAGTACGAAAAAAACTCGCTCATTTTTTTGCAAATCAGCAGCAGGCCGCTACTTTTGTGACTCCAATACCCAACACGGTAGATATAGCTCAGCTGGTTAGAGCGTCGGATTGTGATTCCGAAGGTCGTGGGTTCGAGCCCCATTATTTACCCATGAACAAGGCCTCTGCTGCACGGTAGAGGCCTTTTTATTTGCTAAATGTCACGTATTCTGTGCTTTTTCCGGCCTTTCCGGAAGGATTTGGATATTTGTGGTGTTGCAGCGGCAACAGTGTAGTGCATGAATCACCTCTTACCCCTCTGACTTATGAGTCTGGTTGTTATCGGAACCGTGGCGTTCGACGCCCTGGAAACGCCCTTCGGCAAAACCGACAAGATTGTTGGTGGCGCTGCCACCTATATCGGCCTGTCGGCCAGCTACTCCCTGAAACCGGTGAAAGTAGTAGCCGTGGTAGGAGACGACTTTGCCCAGTCCGATATTCTGCTGCTCGAAGAGCATGGCGTTGATACCGAAGGCCTACAGATCAAGCAGGGCGAGAAGTCGTTCTTCTGGTCGGGCAAGTATTCCAACGACCTGAACTCGCGCGAGACACTCGTAACGGAACTGAACGTGCTAGCCGATTTCGACCCGATTATTCCCGATTCCTACCAGGATTGCAAATACCTGATGCTGGGCAACCTCACGCCCCAGATTCAGCGCCTCGTGATTCAGCGCCTCGTGAACCGTCCTAAGCTCATCGTGATGGATACGATGAACTTCTGGATGGATGTAGCTCTGGAAGAGCTGAAAACCACCATCGAGATGGTAGATGTGCTTAGCATCAATGATGAAGAAGCCCGTCAGCTTTCCGGCGTGCATTCGCTGGTGAAAGCCGCTAAAATCATTCTGGCGATGGGACCGAAATACCTCATCATCAAGAAGGGTGAGCACGGTGCTCTGCTTTTCCACAAGAACAAAGTGTTCTATGCGCCCGCTCTTCCGCTAGAAGAAGTATTCGACCCAACCGGTGCTGGCGATACCTTCGCCGGGGGCTTTATCGGTTACCTCGCCGCCACCGACGATATCAGCTTCGATAACATGAAGCGCGCCGTAATTCATGGCTCGGCCATGGCTTCGTTCTGCGTAGAGAAATTCGGTACGGAGCGCTTGCTGAACCTCACGCAGGATGAAATTGAGTCTCGTGAGCAACAGTTCGCTGATCTGGTAGCCGTAGTGCCTGCTTCAGCTGTTGCTACCACCTAGGCCACTCGTTGCCAGAAATCCAGAGCCCCGGCCAATACTTGGCTGGGGCTTTTTGTTGGCCGAAATTTTTCTGCAACCTCATAGTGCGTAGCAGGGTACAAGGAGTATTCATCCACCCGTAACCCCCACGGCCATGAGCATGAGCAAAAAACAAACCGACCTGACGAACGATAAAACCTCCGTCAACCCGGCTGCCAATACCAAGAAGAAAAGCACCCAGGTGCAGAATCCCAACGTGTCGAACGTTTCCACTCACGGCAACACCACCGATGGTAATAGCCACGGCAACGAGCCGCGCAAAACGAACCCTATTCGGAATAACCCACAAGGAAACCGGCCTATGTCGGTAGATAGCGGACAAAAGGGCCCTGGCAAACAAGGCGACTAATCTGCTGCTGCAACGCATCAAAAAGCCCCGTTAACCTTTAGTTAACGGGGCTTTTTGATGCGTTGATGTGAATGGTGGACGAGCTACGGTACCACATTCAGCCGAACTACCCGGGTATCTACGTCACCTTTATCGAAGAAATCCTGTTCAAAAAGGATCGTCTTGTTATCGAGCCAGCGGGGGTTGGTGCAGCCCCATTCCGTTTGTCGTTCCCAGAGCAAGCGCAAGTTACTTCCTTCTGCCGACCAGAGCTGTAGGCCACTTGGCTCGAAGTGGGCCAGTACATCGGAGTTGCCGCACACAAAGTGGCGCCCGTCGGGCGAAATCACGGGTGGCGCCATGAGCTGCGTACGTCTACCGTTGCGCTGGTCTACCAGCATGTAGTAGCCGCCTTCGTAGAGGTGCACCGATACCAGCCATTGTTTAATTTCGGGCAGGCTGGTTACGTACTCGTAGGCCACATGCTGCTCATTCCCTACCGGGTTATTGAGCAGGCGTACTTCCGGTCCTTTTGTAGGGCGCAGGCGCAACGCCCTGCCTGTCCGGAGTACTTGTGCTCCTGCGTGCACCAGGCGGCGTTTCTCTTCTACCGTAAAATCCAGAAACGATTCTTCTTCCTCTGCCGAAGCAGGTTTGGCTATTACCCAAGCCGGGCTTTCCAGCTTATCATAGACTGGCCTAGGAGCCGGATATATGCGCAGCACGCGCCCCGGAACCTGCACGATAGTATCGAGATGAGCGAGGCGGTAGATGCGGGGTGGAGTAGGAGGCTTTGGCAGCTGCGGCGGCAACGCTACCGAAGGGCGCTGCTTTTCGGCTGGCTGCATATGCAGGGAGCAGGCCGGCAAAAAAGCAACTAAGGGCAGGGCAGTCGCAACAGTGCGCAGCCGAAATAGCACGGTTTTCAACGAAAACGGCGGTACAGGATAGGTAGAAAAGCGGATGCGAGACCGGGAGGATGAGTTCAAGGAGTAGGGGAGAGCAGAACGGCGCTGCTCCAAGCTGTTTTTCTTACTTCTGGATCTTAAAACTCCTGGTGCAGCCACTGCTGGAAACTGGCTTGCTGCTCCGGTGTGGTGGTATGTAACTTCTCCACCGTTATTTTTTGCCAGAAATGGTGTCCTACTTCCGCTGCCAGCTGAACTGTAACCAAGCGGTTTTGGCGGAACACCGTTACCTCATGCTGTGTGGCGCCGTCGCTGAGAAGATTGTGCAGGTTCATATCAACCCGGCGGCCATTCACGGCCACTATCTCATCGTCAACGGTAAGGGCCAGCGCCGCCGGGGCATCCGGCAGTATGTCCGTTACTTCGGTCCGTTCGTTCTTTACTACTGTCCGGAAACCGTAAATTCCTTCAGAGGCCGAGGCGTTTTGCTCAATGTGCAGGCGGCAGCCTACAAAGCCCAGCACCCGGTTCAGCGGCTCTTCGAGCGGAGCCGTGCCGTAAATGAATTTATCGAAGTAAGCCTGCATGTCGCGGCCGGCTACTTCCTTCACAATGCGCGTGTAATCGTCTTCGGTATAGCCTAGGCCTGTTTTGCCGAACTCCTCCCACAAGCGGCGCATGACATCATCGAGGCTGCGTTTGTGGTTGGACAGCTGCCGCAGCGTGAGGTCCAGCAACAGCGCCACCAAGGCTCCTTTGTGGTATACCGACACCTTCCGGTCGGGCACGCCGGGCTTGTAGCCATCCAGCCAGAGGTCCATGCTGGCATCGGCCACGGAGAGGTGGTAGCGGCCATAGTCATCAAAATGCTTGCGCAGCACGATGTTGAGCTCTTGGAAATACTGAGCAGCCGTCCGGACGCCAGCCCGCGCCAGCAGATACTCCCCGTAATAAGTCGTGATGCCCTCCGCGATGAAGCACGTCCGGAAGTAGTTCTCCCGGGCATAGTCATAGGGCTGCATCTCGATGGGCCGGATGCTCTTGATATTCCAAGCATGAAATAGTTCATGACAGCTCACGCCCAGCAACTCCTTATAGAGGCCTTCTGTCATCAGCAGCTCGGCGGGGCCCAGCACGATGACGGTGGAATTGAGGTGTTCTACGCCGTGGTAGTGCTTGTAGGGCAGAATCTGGTTCAGGAAATGATAGTCACTGGCCGGGAACCCACCAAACAGCGCCAACTGCTCCTGCGAGAAAGCCCGGAAGTCAGCCACCAGTCTAGGCCAGTCTACGGGGCATTCTCCCTGAATCCAGATGTAAAAAGGCAAGCCATCGACCTCGTAATTGCGGTATTGCAGCGTAGGACTGGCAATAAGCGGCGAATCGGCGAGGTGGTCGAAGTTTTGGGCCTGCAGAGTATTGGGGCCGCTTTGCGGTAGGCCACACGCCAGCTGCCAGCCTTCGGGCAAATCCAGCGCAAGCTGGCAGGCTTCCTGCTGGCGGCCTTCAATATAGAAGAGCGCCTGCACGGGGTTCAGATACAGCTGCGTTTCATCGAGCCAGGAGCCGCCGGCGTCCATCTGGTGGGCGTAGAAGTTGTAGCGTACGCGTACCGTTTTGCCGGCTGCATCCGTCACCTGCCAACGGTCCTTCGTGATTTTGCGTGCGGCCAATACTTCACCCGATGCCGCATCCTCGATAACCACATGCTGCAGCTTCTGCGCGAAGTTCTGCAGCTCGTAGCGCCCCGGCCGCCACGCTGGCAGTTGCAGTTCCAGGGCCTGAGTGGCATTGGCGGCCACCTCATAGGTCATCTGTATCTGCAGGTAAAAGGTAAGCGGGTTCTCGAAGGAAACGTAGTAGTGAATCATGGAAACTCGGAACGGCAACTGCCGGTAAACCTGACGTAAAGCTACGAATTGCAGGGCGGTAACTCGGGGTTTTCCTCTAGTATTCAATAGAAATCAATGGTAGTTTTGCGCTAGGCCACGGAAGGGTGAGAAAGAAACCGGAGCGGAAAAAGCAAGGGAAACCATTGTCTTTTCCAAATCATACGCGTACCTTTGCCGGCCTTACCTGTCACTGAGTCACTTAACAATACCATGAAACGTACTTTTCAGCCCTCGCAGCGCAAACGCCGCAACAAGCACGGTTTCCGCTCGCGCATGGAATCCGCAAACGGCCGCAGCGTAATTGCCCGTCGTCGTGCTAAAGGCCGCAAACGCCTGACCGTATCTGACGAAGGTCGTCATAAGCGCTAAGCCGCTGACGGCCTCCGCCGAACCGCTCCTGACGATGCATAATACGCCGGGCGCGCGCTCCTACTCGTTTCCGAAAGAAGAACACTTGTGCCGCAAAAAGCTCATTGAAGAGCTTTTCGGCCGGGGTTCTTCTTTTGGTTTATACCCTCTGCGCATAGTGTGGCTCCCTACGCCGGAACCTACTACTGAGCCACCCCAAGTGCTCGTGAGCGTGAGCAAGCGCAATTTTAAGCGTGCCATCGACCGCAATTATTTCAAGCGTCTCATGCGGGAAGCCTACCGGCTCAACAAATACCGCTTGCTGGAAGCTGAAGGAGGGCACACCGTTGGGCAGCTCGCCATTATCTATACCGGGAAGGAAAAAAAGCCTTTCACGCTGGTTGAAAAAAAATTAATTTCAGGGCTAGAGCGTTTGTTGGATGGCGCCTCCCGGAAAGCCGGGGTGGTGTCTGTTTCGTAGGATACTTTCTCTGCTGCCCTTTATGCGTAAAAAATCCTTGGCCGCCGCCGCTTTGCTCGGCGGAGCCGCCTTACTCGTATCCTTCCGCTCGGCTTCTGAGAACGAGCGGTATTTCGAAATAGCTAAGAACCTCGACATTTTCGCTACCCTTTTCCGGGAAGTGAATACATATTATGTCGATGAAATACCTCCAGCCAAGATGGTGAAGACGGGTATTGACGCGATGCTCAAGTCGCTTGACCCGTATACCAACTACATCCCGGAGGACGATATCGAGGACTTCCGCACCATGACGACTGGTCAGTACGGCGGCATTGGGGCGGTGGTAGTGAAGCGCAACGGCAAAACCGTGGTACAAGCGGCTTACGAAGGCTTCCCGGCTCAGAAAGCCGGTTTGCTGCCCGGCGACGAGATTCTGACCATCAACAGTGTAAACGTTGAAAAGAAGTCGAGCTCCGATATCAGCAAGCTGCTGAAGGGCCAGGCCAACTCGCAGGTAAAGCTCATGGTGACCCGCTACGGGCAGGAAGCTCCCGTCGAGATTGCTATTACGCGTGATAAAATTCAGGTTGAGAATGTGCCGTACTACGGCATGCTGACTCCTGAAATTGGCTATTTTCAGCTATCGGGTTTCACTGTAGATGCCGGCAAGGAAGTGCGCATGGCCGTAGCCAAGCTCAAGGAACAGGGCGCCAAAAAGCTGGTGTTTGATATCCGTGATAATCCGGGTGGCCTACTGAACGAGTCCGTGAACATTGCGAATCTGTTCGTGGATAAAGGGCTCGATATTGTGAGCACCAAAGGCAAAGTGACGGATTGGAATAAAACGTACAAGGCGCTGGATGCTCCGCTGGACACCCAGATTCCGATAGTAGTTATTACTTCCAACCGTTCAGCTTCAGCCTCAGAAATTGTATCGGGTGTGTTGCAGGATTACGACCGTGCCGTGTTGGTAGGTGAACGTACCTTCGGCAAAGGCTTGGTGCAGGCAACGCGGCCACTCAGCTATAACTCGCAGCTGAAAGTAACGACGGCCAAATACTACATTCCAAGCGGCCGTTGCATTCAGGAAATCGACTATAGCCACCGCGCCGATGACGGTACGCTGGGCAAAGTGCCCGATTCCTTGCGTACGTCTTTCAAGACGCAGGCGGGCCGCACCGTGTATGATGGCGGTGGCGTAGCACCCGATGTAGAAGTGCAAGACCGCGAAATTGCGGATATCACGCGGGTGCTACTCCAGAAAAGCTACCTCTTCGATTACGCCACGCGCTTCCGTTCAGAACACCCGACTATTGCGCCGGCCCGACAGTTTGCCCTCACAGATGCCGATTATCAGAAGTTTGTTGACTATCTGAAAAACAAGGACATCAATTACAGCACCGACGCCGAGAAAGCCTTGGCCGACCTCACGAAGAAGGTGAAGGATGAAAAGCACTACGACGACGTGAAAACTGAGCTGGAGGCTATGCGCCGCAAGGTTTCTACCAATAAAAGCAACGACCTGACCCGCTTCAAGCCTGAAATTCGGGAGCTACTGGAGCAGGAAATCGTGTCGCGCTACTATTTTCAGAAGGGTAGTGTAGAAGCCAGCTTCGACGACGACCCCAACATCCTGATGGCCATGAACGTGCTCAATGATCAGTCGCGCTATGCCGCGCTGCTCAAGCCGGGCACCCTGGAGGCCAAAACCCGCCCCGAAGCCAAGCGCAGCACGGCAGGAGGGAAGTAAGCACTCAGAAATTGCAAAGTATAGGAAGCAGCCTCATCTTGGGGTTGCTTTTCTTTTTGCGCTTGTAGTGAGTGCCCGCTAGTAGTGTGTAGGGTGCTATAGATGCTTCCATGTAGCAGCCGTACCTTTGCCCCATGTCAGAGCTGCTTCTTTCCTTTGAAACTTCTTCGCCTGTTTGCTCCGTTGCGCTGCACCGAGTAAATGATGGCAGCCTTGTAGGCCAGTCGGAGCTGCGGCTGGAGAAGTCGCACTCCTCACATCTGAGTGTGTTGGTGAGCCAACTGCTGGAAAACAGCGGATATAGCTTGTCGGACCTGGTGGCCGTAGCGCTGTCGGATGGGCCAGGCTCCTATACTGGCCTACGCATCGGGGCAGCCGCAGGAAAAGGACTGTGTTATGCTTTGGATATTCCGCTGCTGGCCGTTAGTACACTACAAAGCCTAGCCTATCAAGTGGCTGCCGTCACGGCTCGGCCCGAGCAGTTTTTGTATTGCCCCATGCTGGATGCTCGCCGGATGGAAGTGTATGCAGCTCTCTACACCCACGATGGTCAGGAAGTGCTGGCTCCTGCGCCGCTACTTCTCGATGCCGATACGCTGGCCGAACAATTAGCCCACCATCAGTTGTTATGTTTTGGAAGCGGCGCCGCGAAGTTTCAGTCTGTGTTAGCTAATAGCTCGCAGGCCGGGTTTATATCCGGGATTGTTCCTTCGGCCGTGGCGGTAGGAGCCCTGGCGCTAGAGGCCTACCGACGCCAGGAGTTTCGGGATGCGGCCTACTACGAGCCATTTTACCTGAAAGAAGTGTATACCACAACGCCCAAAGCCAAATAGTGGCCTAGAGTTTATAATACAGCATTCAAGAAACCGGCCGACGAAAAGTTGGCAATAGATCATGGAGGAAATTATCAACCGCGTAGCGCAAAGCGCCCTTACTTCCCTCAATCTGGAAGAGTTGCTGCACCCCGGCGAGCGAGTAGTGTACGACATCAAAGACAACCTTTTCCATGGCCTGATGCTGCGCGAAAAGGACTTCCGGGAATTCGTGAAAACCCACGATTGGGCGCAGTACGACGGTAAAAATGTGGCTGTCATCTGCTCCGCTGATGCCATTGTGCCCACTTGGGCCTACATGCTGCTGGCCACCAAACTGCAGGGGCACGCGCATCGGTATGTGTTCGGCAACCTGGAGGCGCTGGAGCAGGATTTGTTCCATGAAGCTATTGCCAAGATTGACGCCGAGGAATACCGCGACGCCAAAGTGGTCGTTAAGGGGTGCGGCTCTGTGCCTGTGCCCACGTATGCCTATGTGGCCATCATGCAGAAGCTGTTGCCTGTTACGGCTAGCCTCATGTATGGCGAGCCCTGCAGCACCGTACCACTCTACAAGCGCCCGAAAGTGGCCTAGTGCCCTCGAATTACTGAAAACGCCCGTTCTCCCCCTGCCGGAGGACGGGCGTTTTTGTTCATCTTTAGGCCAAATTCAGCTCTTATGACGGAAGCCAAATCTGAAACGACTTATAAAATCAGCGTCCTAACGGGTATTGCCATTGTGGTGGCCAATATGGTCGGGACGGGTGTTTTTACTAGTTTGGGCTTTCAGGTTCTGGGCATTCAGAGCGGGTTTGCGCTCCTGATGTTGTGGGTGGTAGGCGGTGTTATTGCGCTTTGTGGTGCTTTAAGCTACGGAGAGCTGGCTGCGGCCATGCCGCGCTCAGGAGGCGAATATCATTATCTGTCCCAGATTTATCATCCGGCGTTAGGCTTTCTGTCGGGCTGGGTTTCCGCTACCGTCGGGTTTGCGGCGCCTACCGCTCTGGCCGCTATGGCGCTGGGCAAATATGCGCAAAGCGTGTGGCCTAGCATACCGCCAACTGCCCTATCTGTGAGCGTGGTGGTGGCCCTGACGGCGGTACACGCCCTGAGTCGGCAGGCCGGGAGCCGGTTGCAGGTGGTCATTACTTCCGTGAAAGTGTTGGTGCTCGTGGCCTTTATCAGTGCGGGTTGGGCAGCCGCAACTCCGCAACCCTTGGCCTTCTTGCCGCATACTTCCTCCGACTGGAAACAACTGCTGAGCCCGGCCTTTGCCGTCTCTTTAGTTTATGTGTCCTATGCTTATTCAGGCTGGAACGCGGCTGTGTACTTAACCGGTGAGGTTCGGGAACCCCAACGCAACCTGCCGCGCATTCTACTGATTGGTACTGCCATCGTGCTAGGCCTGTACGTTGGGCTGAACTTCATTTTTCTGTATTCAACTCCTATTTCCAAACTAGCCGGCCAGGTAGAAGTGGGGTTTGTAGCGGCCACGGAGCTGTTCGGGATAGGCCTAGGCAGGCTCATGGGCGGCATTATTGCGGTCTTGCTGGTGTCCACGGTAAGTTCCATGGTCTTTGCCGGGCCGCGCATTGTGCAGGTTATGGGCGAAGATTTACCTGCCCTTCGGTGGCTGGGCCACACCAGTAAAAACGCAATACCGGTGCGGGCTATCATCTTTCAGGCGGCCCTCACGCTGCTGTTCATTGTGTCGGCTACTTTCGAGGCGGTGCTGCTCTACGCGGGCTTCGTGCTCAGTCTGTTCACTTTCCTGACGGTACTAGGCCTGTTTGTGCTGCGTTGGCGCCAGCCAGATTTACCGCGCCCTTACCGGGCCTGGGGCTACCCCATCACACCGCTGCTGTTTTTAGGGTTGAATGGCTGGACGCTCTGGTTTATTGCGCAGGACAAGCCCACCGAAACGCGTTATGGACTACTCACCCTGACTATCGGACTGCTGGTGTATTTCGTAGGCCAGGTCCTGATGCAACGGGTTGCTGTGGCGCGAAAGCCATAACTGCACACGTTCCTATTCTATGGAATCCAAACTATCACCTGCTGCTTCCGGCTGGCGCCAACGGGCCTACAGTGTCATTTTCGAGGCAGATACACCAGAAGGTCGCCTGTTCGATATTGCTCTATTATGGGCCATTGTGTTGAGCGTACTGGCCGTGATGCTGGAAAGTGTGCGCGAAATAAATGCCGTGTATGGTTATTACCTACGGATAGTGGAGTGGGGCTTCACGGCGCTTTTTTTGCTGGAATATCTCGCGCGCTTGGTTGTGGTGCGGCGTCCGCTCACCTACGCGTTCAGTCTGCTGGGCATCATCGATTTTCTTTCCGTGGTGCCTACGCTCATTAGTCTGGCTATTGCTGGCAATCAGTATCTGCTGGTTATAAGAACACTTCGGCTGTTGCGGGTATTCCGCATTTTCAAGCTAGGCCAGTTTGTGGGCGAGGGAGAGTTCATCGTGACGGCACTCAAGGCCAGCCGCTACAAAATAATGGTGTTCCTCACCGCGGTGCTCACACTGGTTATCATTATCGGTACCCTGATGTACGTGATAGAAGGCGGTCAAAATGGCTTCACCAGTATTCCGAAGAGCATCTATTGGGCCATCGTAACGCTCACAACGGTAGGATACGGCGATATCTCCCCCACCACAGTACTTGGTCAGACGTTGGCTTCTGTGCTTATGATTCTGGGCTACGCCATAATTGCTGTGCCCACCGGCATCGTGTCTGCCCAAATGGCTACGCCTCGATCTGGGTCACCGGCCTACAAACAGGTTATTTGCCATGAGTGCCAAGCCACCGACCATAAGCCCGAAGCCGAATACTGCTGGCGCTGCGGCGAAAAGCTGTAGCCTAGGCCATGTATAGCGGAGCTAGGGCAGTTTGTGTACTTTCGCCTCCTGCACATTCCTTCCAACTCCATGCGTTTTCCTGCCGTCCGGTTGCTAATACCGGTATTGATGGTGGCCCTCGCCGCCTGCTCCGATCAAAATAAAACCCAGGTAGAAGAGGCCAGTAGCAAGCCCGCTCCTTCCCTTGATACAGCTGCTAGTACGCCACCTGCTACACCACCAGTTGCCGAAGCTACTCCCGAACAGAATATAGCAGTCTATCTGGCGGGAATGCCTGTAGGTCCTGGCAGCGACCTGCAGCCAATTACTGCGCAGCCCGCCTGGCAGGCCTTCGCCGCCGATGCGAATAAGAGCTGGAAAAACTACGATTCTACCCGCACCACCAAGATAGAGAAATGGGCAGCCACTGAATTAGACTCCGTGCGCGCGGCTAGCCCTACCGTTTTCTATCCGTTTAGCGGCCCCGATTTTCTGAACGTCACCACCATGTTCCCCAGCAGCCAGACGTACGTGCTCATTGGTCTGGAGCCCGTCGGGACGTTGCCGCAGCGCAGCACCCTGGAGAATCCGCAGCTTTTTCCGGCCCTGAAAGCTTCCCTGTGGTCAGTGCTCAACTTCAGTTTCTTCCGCACCAACGATATGGCGGTTGATTTAAACCTGAAGTCAAAGAAGCCGGATACTACCTTATTGGCCAAACAACAGGCTCCTGTAACGAAGACCAGCCAGAAGCAAGCCAAGGTAGATGGGGTTGTACCGCTCCTGCTGTTATTCGCTGCCCGTACAGAACACAAGGTTACGGGCCTCCGCTATATTCAACTAGATGCCGAGGGCAATATCCAGGAGGCTGATTCGGCTACCATCCGTAGGCCAAGTTTGAAAGTTGTCCCGGGCGTTGAGGTAAAGTTGAAGACAACAAGTGGCCTAGAAAAGACTGTGGTGTATCTCTCGGGCGACCTCAGCGACTGGAAGCTGGGCATCACGAAGGAAGCCGCCCTGAAATACGTGCGTACTCTGGGGCCAGTAACTACTTATGTGAAGTCGGCTACCTATCTCATGCACAAGTCGTATTTCAGCAAAGTCCGCAACCTGATTCTGGAGCGCAGCAACTACATTCTGCAGGATGACTCGGGCATTGCCATGAAATACTTTCCCGCTTCCGACTGGCAATTCACGTACTACGGCACCTATAAGCGGCCCATCAACCTATTTGCCAAGCAATACCAGCCCGTCCTCACAGCTGCTTATACTGATGCAGCCCATCCGCCGCGGCCGCTTCCTTTCGGCACCGGCTACAACTGGCGCCAGAATGACTCCAACCTTCTCTTAGCCAAACGTGCCAAAGCTGTGGCAGAGTAAACTAACCAAGTCCCGAATTGCTATAAAGAATGAGCCGTGCCTTACGTGGTGCGGCTCATTCTTTATATAGTAGAACACTCAACTCGCCGTTAGGCAATAGGGGAGGAGCGCTAGGCCACTCTTATAGATACTTGTCGTACTCCTTATATATAGATGATGCAAAACTGTTCCACTCGCACCTATACTATAGGGCTCTTCATTCTTGGCCTGATTTGCTGGAGCCAACAGTGGCCTAGCGCTTCCGCCCAGACGCGCCCATCAATTCCCCCGCCCGCGGATAGTCCTTTGTTAGATAGTCTACTGCACGCCGATCCGCGCTTGATGCCGGTTGTGCGTCGCGCTGCTGACTATGAACTTCAGATTATCTATACCCAAATCAACCGCGATGCGCAAAATCAGCCGCACTTCGTGCAGCACAACTACCGGCTAAATGCTCGTCAGTATTTCAACCCGGCGAGCTTAGTGAAGCTGCCAACCGCTGCGCTAGCACTTGAAAAGCTAAATCAGCTACAGAAGACCGGTTTGTCGCGCCGCACCCCAATGGCCACCGGTGTAGGCCATTCCTGCCAAACCGCTGCTCCTTATATAGTATCTCCCGACTCCGACCGCATCAACACTGTCGGGAACTACATCAAACGAATGCTCTTAGTGAGCGATAACCAAGCCTACAACCGCCTCTACGAATTTCTAGGCCAGGGGCCACTCAATCAGCGGTTGCAGCAGTTGGGTTACCCCGATGCACGTAACATCCGGCGCTTTGCTCCATGCGATACTGGCGCCAACCGCTATACCAATCCTATCAGCTTCCGCGACGCTTTAACTGAAGTGAGCGTTTATGAGCAGCCTGCCGCAGTAAATAAGCTGGCTTACTCCTTCCCATTAGGCCGGATCACCAAAGGGCGCGCCTTCCAGTCCGGCGGGCGCATCATCCAGCAGCCGTACGACTTCACAACGGCAAACTATCTGCCTCTGCAGAACGTCACAGATATTCTGAAATCACTGTTGTTCCCACAAGCTATTCCCGAAGCACAACGCTTCCAGCTTACGGAGCATGATTATGCGTTTCTGCGCTATTACTTGCGCCACACCCCTCATAACTCTGCATACTCATGCTATTTATCATCTCAGTACTTCGACGCTTACAAGAAGTACCTCTACTATGGGCGCAACGCTGAAGTCCAAGCACAACCAGGCCTACATATATATAATGTAGTTGGTATGTCGCATGGCTATCTATCCGATGTAGCCTATTTCATCGATGAAACTCACCAAGCTGAATTTATGCTTAGCGCTGTGCTTTATGTGAACAAGGATGGCGTCATAAACGACGGTAAGTACGAATACACATCTGTCGGACTACCCTTTTTAGCTGCCTTAGGCCAACAGATCTATCAGTTTGAAGCCACACGGCCACGCGCTTACCACGTTAATTTGCAGGAACTACTCCCTACAGAAAAAGGCAAATAACCCTCATGTACTTCTATGGCAGATGGAAGTGTCTTTTGCAATCAAAATCATTAGCCTGATAGCCATGCAATTACCAATAAAGGCAGATAGGTTTTTAAGATTTTTCGCGGCCCCAGTTGCAAACCTGCGGGGAAGCGTGCACTTTTGCACTCCCAAATCGAACGGAGGCGGGCTACGGAAACGCAGAAAAGAAAGTTGTGCGGGGAGTTGGAAAGTGGAAGATC